>CALINZ010000319.1 GCA_938045085.1 uncultured Collinsella sp.
TGATGAGCTCGAAGCCGAATTCCTCGGTGATGGCGAAGTGGCGGTCATAGCCGGGGGCGGGGCACAGCCACTTGACAACAGGCTCCTTGCACCAGGGGCGGGGGCTGTTGAGGCGGCCATGGATAAAGGCGCAGTCGATCACGCCGTACATGAGCTGCAGACTGGCGTTGCCGCCCACGAATACCTGCTTGGGCTTGCAGTCCAAAAGGTTTGCGAACAGGCGCTTGGCCTCCGGCAGACCGGACAGCGCGCCGTAGTTGCGGATATCAATGCCGTCGACAATATAGTCCTCCGGCTCCTTGAGCATATCGAAGATGTCAGATACCATGTCCAGCTGATCCTTGCAGGGCTTGCCGCGGGTCATGTCCAGCTTCAGCCCCTGTGCCTTCAGATCTGCAAAAGCGGTCTGCAATGCTGCGTATTCCGCCCTCCGTTGGTCCAGTGTCATGTCTTTGTATGCAGTCATCTGTCTCATCCTCTCCGGGTAGTCCCTGAAGTTTTATGCGGGGCAAAAGCCCCGGTCAATAATCTTTTATATTATACTCACCTTTTGGCCGAGATTCAAGGACTTTTTCTGTCAAGAATCATAAAAACACCCGGAAAACGCGGAAAAATTTTACGTTTTTCTTTTCTTTTTTCGAAAAATATGTTACAATCCACAAAAATGACAGCCATATCTGCACAGGGGGGACCTTTTTGGAAGATCAACAGCAAAAGAAGTATCAACTGATGACGGAAACACCGGTGAGCCGGCTGATCCCACGCATGGCGCTGCCCTGCGTGGTCAGTATGCTGGTGACTGCCTTTTACAACATGGCGGACACGTTTTTTGTAGGGATGCTGAAGAGCAATGCCGCCACCGGCGCGGTGGGCGTGGTATTTTCCCTGATGGCCATTATTCAGGCCATCGGCTTTTTCTTCGGTCAGGGCAGCGGTAATTTTATCTCCAGGGAGATCGGCCACAAAAACTATCAGGAGGCGTCGGAAATGGCCTCCACCGGCTTTTTCAGTGCGTTGGCTACCGGTGTATTGATCTGCGTGCTGGGACTGCTGTTTCTGGAACCTCTGGCCTATCTGCTTGGCTCCACGGACACCATTCTGCCCTATACCAAAGCGTACCTCAGCGTGATCCTGCTGGGCGCGCCGTGGATGACCTCATCGCTGGTGCTGAATAACCAGCTTCGTTTTCAGGGCAGCGCCGCTTACGCCATGGTGGGCATCACCAGCGGCGCGGTGATCATAAAAGCAAAGCCGTTTGAACCGCGGAAGCGGCCAAAACGCACCATCACCACTGCGGCAATGGTACCGAGGATCACCGCCGCCGTCGCGGCGCAGGCGGCAATCTGATGCAGAGCCTCGGCGACCGCATCATCTGCCGCAGCGCCGATATGCCAGCGCGCCGCCGCCGTAACGACCTCGTTGGCATTAGCGACTGCAACGGAGTTGGGAACGGCATCGATCATGGGCAAATCGTTATCGGAATCGCCAAATACGGCCACCTCGTCGGGCGTCATGCCCAAAGCGCGCGCCAGCTCCAGCGCAGCGCAGCCCTTGTCCCAACCAGCCGGCAGGATGTCAAACAGGCACACTCGGTTGTTGGGAAACACAAGCGAGAGTTCCGGAACCTCAGCGGCAACGCGCTCGCGTAACTCCGCGAGCCCCTCGCGCGAACGGGCACTCCAAATATTCGCCTTAAACACCGGTGCGTTATCGACGACGGGACGGCATGGGGCCTCTTCGCCTTTGAGCCACGCGTTGCCGCCCGACCCCATAGCGCGACGCACACGCTCGGGATCGCTCGTCACGCAGTAGGCATCGTTGCCCCAAAAGCCATCGCCCAGGCTGTAGACTTTTAGAAATGTATCGTCGGTCTCTTGCTCCAGATAGTCGGCCAAGCACATCAGAGCATCGCTGTCGATTGCGCGCGAGGCGACTACTTCACCGTCGACAAACATCACCTGGCCGTTACAGAACGCACCGGTCGAAAAACACTCGGAACGGTTTTTGAACATCCAGCCCATCGCGGACGGCTGACGACCCGAAACCGGGCCAAAGTGCAGACCCGCCGCCTGCATGGCATGAATGCCTTCGATGGCATAGTCGCTGGCGCCGTCATGCCCGGCTGGAATCAGCGTATCGTCCATATCGGTCAGCACAAGTTTGATCATAGAGCCCCCCCGTCATTTTCACCGTAACCATTGTAACGACCTGCCAATAAGGGACAGGTTTATTTTGGCAGGTTTTATCTGGGAAAATGCAACGCCCCTGTTGCCACCTACCAAAATAAACCTGTCCCTATTTGGCAGGTGCGCTAGTATAGGGAGCAACAGATTCGATGCGGGAGTGCCGGCGGTGCAAACCACAAGGCTGAGAGGGCATGGGGCCCAATCCTTTGAACCTGTCAGTTAATGCTGGCGTAGGGAGCATGCCGCCTTTACAGGGGCGCTGTCTATGCACAGCGCCCCTTTTCTATGCCAAGGAGGCATGTGCAGTGATTGATTCGGAACAGCTTAAACAACATATGGTCAAGACCGTGGAGGAGATTCGCGCCACCAATCCGATGGCCGGTTCCATCACCAACACGGTGACGATCGACTTTGTCGCCAACGCACAGCTCGCCGTGGGCGGATCGGCCGCCATGGTCTATCTGCCCGACGAGGGCGAGGCACTCGTTGCCGGCGGCGGCGCCATCTATCTCAATATGGGTACGCTCTTCCCCATCTACGAGCAAACGATTCCCCGCGCGGCCAAGGCGGCACACGACGCCGGCAAGCCCTGGGTGCTCGATCCGGTGGGCCTGGGCATCGGTAGCCTGCGCACCCAGTTGGTAAACGAGCTCAAGCAGTACAAGCCCGCCATCGTGCGCGGCAACGCCTCCGAGATCATCGCGCTCGCCGGCCTGTGGGGTCTTGAGGGCGAGGCGGCCGATCTGAGCCGCGTACGCGGTGTCGATACCACCGACACGGTAGACGCCGCCCGCGATGCCGCCGTAGCGCTCGCCCGCTACACCGGCGGTGCCGTAGTGGTCTCGGGCGAAGTCGACCTGATTACCGACGGCACGACCGTGGCCAAGTCCCACGGCGGCAGCCCGCTCATGTCCAAGATCACCGGTTGCGGCTGCTCGCAGGGCGGCGTGCTGGCCGTGTACGCCTGTGCCGCCGACCCGTTTACGGCAGCCATCTGCGGCACCGCCGTCTACAACGTTGCCGGCACGCGTGCCGCCGCTGTCGCCGATGCCCCGGCAAGCTTTAAGGTCGCCTTTATCGACGAACTCTACCGCGCGACCGCCCAAGACATTGCCGATAACCGACTCGAGCTCGAGGAGGCATAGGCCATGTCCGAGCCTGCAACCAATACCGGCATGAACACGCTCGTCGCCGTGGCCATCGCCCCGTGCGGCACCGGCGACGAGCTGTCCGCCGAGGTCGCCGAGGTCGTGCGCGTCATTCGCGAGAGCGGCCTTCCCAACCGCACCACCTCGATGTTCACCGAGATCGAGGGCGACTGGGACGAGGTCATGCAGGTCGTGCGCGGCGCAACCTTTGTGTTGGCGAGCAAGGGCATCCGCACCGAAGTCGTGCTCAAAGCCGATATTCGACCCGGATTTACCGACACCATGACCGGCAAACTCGAGCGCATGGAAGCACAGATCAAAAAGCAGGAGGAAGCACGATGAGCATCCGCGACAACCTTGATATCTCGGCCTATCTGGTACTCGGCCCCGAAAACACGCTGGGACGTCCCGTAGGCGATGTGGTGGCCCAGGCGCTCGACGCCGGCTTTACCTGCATCCAGGTGCGCTCCAAGGTGGCAAGCGCCCGCGAGATCATCGCGCTGACCGGCGACGCCGCGCAGGCAATCGCACAGGCCGGCAAGACCGGTCAGGTCGCCCTGCTGATCGATGACCGCCTGGACTGCGTACTCGCCGCACGCGAGCAGGGTATTGCCGTCGACGGCGTGCACGTGGGCCAGAGCGATATTCCCGTCGAGGTCTGCCGTAAGCTGCTGGGCCCCGATGCCATCGTGGGCCTTTCGGCCCGTTGCGAAGAGATGCTCGAGTACGTCAAGACCGCCGACATGAGCCTGGTCGACTACCTGGGAATCGGCCCGCTCCACGAGACCGAGACCAAGCGCGATTGCGGACGCGCGGCCGACGGCTCAATCATTACCAAAAGCTTTGAGGACCTGGCCGCCCTCCACGCGGCAAGCCCCGTGCCCATCGTGGTGGGCGGCGGCGTCAAGACGGCCGACCTGCCGCAGCTCAAGGCCACCGGCGTCGATGGCTTCTTTGTGGTGAGCGCCGTCTGCAGCGCCGATGACCCCTACGCCGCGGCCAAGGAGCTCGTCGACACCTGGCAGCAGGCATAAGTCTAGGCCGAGCAGCTGATTCGCAGCCTCATATCTTCAATAGCGGAAAGCGCATCCCAGTTTGGACCTCCATTCCGGGATGCGCTTTCCGCCGAGCCGGCAGCCGATGCCTTACCCCGCCAGATACGCTTCCAGCGCGGGCAAGGTCGTCTCCGCATCGCGACGACCGATCTGGTAGATGCGCTCGAGTTCATCGGGCTCGCGGCACAGCGACGGCACCTTCACCGATTCGCTCGGACGCACCACAAAGATATCGCCGGCGGCCTCGCGACGCGCCAGGTCATCGAGCGTGGCATTGTAGACCTCATACCGATGCTCAAGCGCTGCGACAAACTCCGGGTAGTGACGGAACACGCGCCGCAGCATGGGCATCACGCTGTTGGGTTGCTTCACAAAACCCGCTGGCTGCGTGAGTACCACGATATTGCGGTCATATCCCTGCGCAAACAGCCATGCGCTGGGAATGGAATCAGCCACGCCGCCATCCAGATACTTATGCCCGTCAATAGCAACGGGACGCGTCGCCACGGGAATTGCCGATGACGCCCGAATCCACTCGATATCCCGCTCGTCGCCATAGGGCAGATCGTGGTAGACGGCCTTGCCCGTCTCGATATCGGTACACACGCACGTAAATCGCATGGGGCAGGCACGGTACGCCTCCAAATCGATGGGATCGCGCTCGATAGGCACCTCGTGATAAGCAAAGTCGGCATTGTACATATCGCCGGTTCGCAGCCAGCTGGTCACGCTCGCATAGCGCTTGTCGGCGCAATAGGCCTTGTTATAGCGAATGGCGCGGCCGATCTGGCGCGATTTAAAGTTGTAGCCAAACGCCGCGCCCGCCGAGACGCCCACCATATGGTCGCAGGTCAAACCGTGCTCCATCCAAACGTCGAGCACGCCCGCCGTATACATACCGCGGTAGCCGCCTCCCTCGAGCGCAAGCCCCACCGTGTGCGTCGTATTTGACTGTGCCATGCGACCATCTCCGTTCCTGCGTTTTAAACCGGGACAAGTATACCCGTCAACATATATCGTCTCAGTCGCATTTTCATCGAACATCGCATCGTCGCGCTACCGCCTGTCGAATAATAGCCGTCCACAGCATGTGCACCCATATCCCCGCACTCGAGGAAAGCGGCTTTATGGTGACGCTCGACAAGCACATTTGGCAGATTGCGCCCGTCGACGGCGATCAAGGCCGCAGCACGCAAATCATTTCATCAATGCTCGAGATGGCGCATTCGCTCCATCTGCCCGTCGTGGTCGAAGGCGTCGAGACAAATGAGCAGGCGAGCATGCTACGCCACATGGGCGCCCGCTACGCTCAGGGCTTCCTCTACTACCGCCCCATGCCGGCGAAGGATTTTGAGGCATTGCTCGATGGTGGCAATAACAACTGGTACGCTCGCGAGCAAAACGCCACCGCCGAAGGGGGCATTTGTCTCCATTAGCTAACTTATATCCCCAATTCAAACCGAATTGGGGATATGATACAAACCATTGTTCCGCCCAAGGAGGTTATTCATCATGAACGAGCCATATCGCCTGGGCGAGCAATCGATTATTGCCTATCTCCAGCGACTTGCGAATGGCGTCTCGACCGCCGAGCTTGACGTTGCCGCCCTGCCCGTAGAGTTGCGCGGCATTGGCGAGCAGTTGAAAAAGACGCATGCCATCCTGCAACAAGAGCGCCGGCTGCTTGAGAGCAACGCCTATATCGACCCGCTCACCAACTTGGGCAACCGCAGCGGACTCGACCGTCACGTCGAGCAACTCTGGCGCAAAGGCGGCCCCTTCACCTGCGCCTATATTGACATCGACCATCTCAAGCATTGCAATGATAGGTTTGGCCACGCCGAAGGCAATCGCTATATTCTGAGCATCTGCCGCACGCTCTCCGAAACCATGGAGCACGATGAGATGCTGTTCCGTATCGGTGGAGACGAGTTTGTGCTTATCTCCCTCTCCGCAAACGAGACTGAACTCGAGCAGCGCTTGGAGCAGATACGCGCCGGGCTGGTCGAGGCGAGCTCAGGTGGCAAGGCACCCATGATCGCCAGCTTTAGCTTTGGCTGCTCGCGCGTCGATCCACTTGCTGGCGACACGCGTCGCCAGATGACGATGGATGCCGATCGCAAGATGTATCGCTATAAGCTTATGCATCGTGTGCAGCAACCGAAAGACGATGACGCCCCGCAACGCCCAATCGTCGATCAGCTTCCCTGCAACGACCGCGTATTCCAAGCGATCTCCATGAGCTCCGAGACGCGCTATCCGTTCATCCTTAACCTCGATACTGGAGAATCGCAATGGTCGGTCAACGCCGTGCGCGATTTTGACCTGCCTTCCCAGCACCCTTTTAACTCGGTCGATATGTGGCTTGCCCGCGTTCATCCCGAGGACCGCGACAACGTACGAGCCGAGCTCGATATGGTGATACACGGCACATGGCACTTCCACTACATGCAGTATCGCGTAATGGATGCCACCGGAGCGTACGTGCTTTGCGACTGCACGGGCTACCGCTTGGACGGCACCGATACCGAGCCCAGCATGTATGTGGGCATTATCGTCAACCGAAGCTTGGCAGATACGACCGATTCCGTGACCGGCTTGGGCGATATTCACGCCCTGGTCAACGCCATTGGCGAAATGCGTCGCGTGGCGCGCAAGGCTGGTTTGATCGCCATCAAAATCGACGATATCGCTCAGGTCAATGCCCGCTTTGGCTTTGATGCGGGCGACCGCGTTTTGGCAGAATGTGCCGCCTGTCTGGTGGAATGCTCGCGCGGTAAGGGTCGTATGTTCCGCTCGACGGGGCCGATGTTCGTGGCTCTTTTCGACGACTTTGATCCCGAAGAAACCGATGCGATTGCAGAGGAAATCGAGCGGTTCCTGGGTTCGCCCGTGCTCTTTGGCCCATTTGAATATCAGCCGCCCATTCGCGTGGCCACGCTCCATCTGGACGGCGTCGACCGTCAGCCCGTTTCGATTTTGAACGAGCTCAAAGCGTTGCTCGGGAAAGCCGTGCAGGTGCCAGGTACCAAACTGGATTAGCACCGCGCCCACACCGCCTCCCCCATCGTGCGATAATCCTCTGCAGAAGTCACCGACAGCAGAGGGAGTTTGTGATGAAGGTTCTTTTGGTCAATGGCAGCCCCAAGGCAAACGGCAACACCGCCCGCGCACTCGCCGAAGTCGCCGAGCAGCTCATTGCCGAAGGCATTGATACCGAGGTGTTTCAGCTGGGCGCCAAGCCCATTCGCGATTGTATCGGTTGCGGCCAGTGCGGCAAGCTCGGCGGTCGCTGCACCTTTGACGACGACGTGGTGAACGAGCTCATCGCTGTCGCCGAGCAGGCAGATGGCTTTGTCTTTGGCTCGCCTGTCTACTACGCGCACCCCAGCGGCCGCATTCTTTCGGCCCTCGATCGCGCCTTCTATGCCGGCAGCAAGGCCTTTGCGCACAAGCCGGGCGCTGCCATCGCCGTCGCCCGTCGCGGCGGCACGTCGACGACCTTCGACGTACTCAACAAGTACTTCACCATCAACCAGATGCCCG
>CALINZ010000320.1 GCA_938045085.1 uncultured Collinsella sp.
CTTCGTTAAACGGGCGCTAGGGCGTCACCCTTACACCAACATTTTCGACGCGATCGGCACATTTTGTGCAATCTGGGAAAACGCGAGCAGTTTGCTCGTATAATGAAGCCCGTCGAAAGATACAAAAACCTGTACCTTTTTGCACAACAAAAAAGCCGCTCTAACCAGCGGCTTTTCTTCTATAGACAACAAAAAAGGCGACCGCCCGCGAGGACGATCGCCTTTGTTGATTCTTGTATTGTTTGTGCTAGGCGCGAGTCTTGATCTCCTCGAGCACCTTCGCAACAAACTCGTCGACGCTCATCTGAACGGTCTCGTTGGAGCGATCGCGGACGGAGATGTTGCCGGCCTCGACCTCCTTCTCGCCCAGGATGAGCATGTAGGGCACGCGGTCGATGCTGCGGGCCTCGCGGATCTTGTAGCCGATCTTCTCGTCACGGTCGTCGCAGACCACGCGGATGCCGGCCTCCTCCAGCTTGGCGCACACCTCGTGGGCGTAGTCGCGGCTCTTCTCGGAGACCGGAAGCGCCTTGACCTGCACGGGAGCGAGCCAAGTGGGGAACTTGCCCGCAAAGTGCTCAATCAGAATACCGATGAAGCGCTCGATGGAGCCAAAGCACACGCGATGCAGCATGATGGGGCGCTTCTTGGTGCCGTCGGCGTCCACGTACTCCAGATCAAAGTTGAGCGGCATCTGGAAGTCGAGCTGCACGGTACCGCACTGCCAGGTACGGCCGAGCGAGTCCTCCAGGTGGAAGTCGATCTTGGGGCCGTAGAAGGCGCCGTCGCCCTCGTTGACCTCGTAGTCCATGCCCAGCTTCTCCAGAGCGGTGCGCAGGCCCTCCTCGGCGCGCGCCCAGTCCTCGTCGGAACCCATGGAGTCGTCGGGGCGGGTGGAAAGCTCAACGTGGTATTTAAAGCCAAACTTTTGGTACACGGAGTCGATGAGATTGACCACACCCACGATCTCGTCGGTCAGCTGATCGGGACGCACAAACAGGTGGGCGTCGTCCTGGTTAAAGCAGCGCACGCGGAACAGGCCGTGCAGGGCGCCGCGCAGCTCGTGGCGGTGCACCAGGCCAATCTCGCCGGCGCGAATGGGCAGCTCGCGGTAAGAGTGCGGCTTGGAAGCGTACACCAGCACGCCGCCCGGGCAGTTCATGGGCTTAATGCAGTACTCTTCGTCGTCGATGACGGTGGAGTACATGTTGTCCTTGTAGTGATCCCAGTGACCCGAGGTCTTCCACAGCTGCTTGTTCATGATGAGCGGTGTGGAAATCTCCACGTAGCCGGCCTTGTGGTGGATCTCGCGCCAGTAGTCCAGCAGCGTGTTCTTAAGGATCATGCCGTTGGGCAGGAAGAACGGGAAGCCGGGGGCCTCGTCGCGCATCATAAAGAGGTCCATCTCGCGGCCGATCTTGCGGTGGTCGCGCTTCTTGGCCTCCTCCAGCATGTGCATGTGCTCGTCGAGCTCTTCCTTGGTGGCAAAGGCGACGCCGTTGATGCGGGTGAGCATCTTGTTGTCCTTGTCGCCCTTCCAGTAGGCGCCCGAGACGCCGGTGAGCTTAAAGGCCTTCAGCGCCTTGGTGTAGCAGATGTGGGGGCCGACGCACATGTCGATGTAGTCGCCCTGCTGGTAGAAGGTAATGCGGGCGTCGTCGTCCAGGTCGCCGATGTGCTCGACCTTGTACTTCTCGCCGCGCTCCTCCATAAGAGCGATGGCCTCGGCGCGGGGCTTCTCGTACACGGAGAACTTGAGGTTCTCCTTGACGATCTTCTTCATCTCGGCCTCGATCGCGGGGAAGTCGTCCTCGCTGATCTTGACGCCCTCGGGCAGATCGACGTCGTAGTAGAAGCCATTGTCGGTCGCGGGGCCGTAGGCAAAGTCGGCCTGGGGGTACAGGCGCTTGATGGCCTGCGCCATGATGTGCGCGGCGGAGTGGCGGATGACGTGCGTGACCTCGTCCTGCGGGAGCTCGGCCACCGAACCGTCATTGTAGAGTGCCTTCATGGGTATGTTATCTCCTCTCGGATGCCTGATGCAAGTGCGCGCGATGCGCTCGGCGTTTTTGACTTGCATCATTATAGGCAGGTTGCCTTGGTATACAAGCGCCCGCCGCACCTTAATGGCACGGCGGGCGATTTTCTACGCATGCTTCATCGTGTGGGGCGGGGTGTGGGGCGCGCGCGGCTTGCGGCGTGCCCGTAGCTTGCGGCCGGCCCGGCGATGGATGCGTTACTGGATGCGAGTTCGGCAGTAAGGGCAGACCTTCCAGTGCGCATCGAGCGGGCGATGGCAGCTGGGGCAGACATTGCGAACCTGGGTATCGCACACCGGGCAGACGACGAAGTCCTTCTCGATGGGCGCGCCGCACTGTGGGCAGGTGCCGTACTGGGCAAGCTGGCGCTCGCGCAGAGCCATGTCCAGCTCCTGCTCCTCGCGGTCGGACGCGTAGGAGTGCGGGCGCAGGACCAGATAGGCGATGAGGCCTACAAACGGGATGAGGGCGATGATGCCCCATGCCACGTAGGCGCTGGCGCCGCGGCGGCGAGCGTCGATGAACACATAGACGACCGACAGCACATACAGGGCGATGATAAAGCCAACAAAGGCATAGACGACGCCCATAAGCTGCGGCGACATGAGCTCGGAGATGTACTTGGACATTGCGGGTACCTTTCGGAATATTAACATTTTCGGACAAGTTTACCACGGGGTTTGTTTATATGGGACCACGGCTAGGGGCGGGGCTGGCGCGGACACAAACATCTCAATCTGTAACAGGTGGGAGCGGAATCCGGGTCTAGATGTTACAGATCGAGACAGAAGAATCTCTCCCGGGCTTAAATCTCAATCTGTAACGTCTATGACCGAAATTCCCCTCTTACTGTTACAGATTTAGACATTCGAAACCGACTGATTGGTTCATCTAAATCTGCCACTATTTACTGCGCCCGTTTTACCTACTGGTTTGTTGGGAAATATCCCAATTTATCCCAAGTGCGTCGCAAACGGAACGCGCCACCTGCTCACGGGAGGGACGAATATAATGTCGCCCCGACACGCCCGGCAGGGAGTGTCCCGTGAGCATTTCCATGAGGTCCCAGGGCATGTGCAGCTCCATCTCGCAGATGGTTCGCCACGAGTTGCGGAGGTTCGACCATGGGATGTGCTCGATGCCCTCGGCTGCGCACCACTCCTTCCATCTATGATTGCACATCCCCCGGTTCATGGGCAGCCCGTCCCCGCGATCTGCTAGCTACTCGGAGCCTGCCGCGCGGCGCTCGTCTGCAATTTCGAGCAGGCGCCCGACGGCATCCGGCAGCACCACGACTGTGCGTATGGACTTCCGCGTCTTGAGTACGCCGTCCGCCGTGGGCTCGATGCCCGCTTGCTCCGTCTGGCGCACGAGGTCGACCGTTGCGAGCGTTGTGGATTCCGTCGCAAACGGCATGACCTCATCGGTGCGGATGCCCAGCGACTCACCCGACCGGTATGAGCCAAAGCACGCCATGATGAACGGCGCCTCGAGCGAGGTTCCGTGCAGCCGCTCCAGGATGTCCTTTGCTACATCGAGCGTGTATAGACGCTTGGAACGCTCGCGCGTCTTGCAGGTGGGCATGGTGTATTTCACAGTTGCGGCAAATGGGTCGATGGGCAGCACGACAAAGCCCAACACGGTTCCGTAAATCTTGCGCAGGGTGAGTAGGGCAGGGTCCGCCGTTGCTGCGGGGAGAGTCAGGGGACATTCCTGCAAGGTGCACGGGGCGCAGCTGGTCGACCGGCATCGAGCCTCACGCGCGGCGCCTCTGCTTGCGTGTCATATAATGTCCCTAGGTTGCCCGGAGCTATCTCCGTGTTACTCCGGCATCCTTGTTGTCACCCCGCCGCGCCAAGGTTCCAGCCGTGCGCGGTGGGGTTTCTTTATGTCTGGAGCCGTCAAAAACGCTTTGACGGCTTGGTTGGGCTCTAGCGCAGTTTGCTATAGGAGCTTCTGGTCTTCTGGCGCGGGTCTGAGGTCATGGACCTTGGTTATCCTCACGGACTTGTTCTCCCATGCTCCGATCTCGTTCCGTCGTTGACGGAGCAACAGGTCCGCAATCATGTCGTCCCCGATGCCGAACGTGCGTTCACGCCTCGCGAGCTGGCCGAGGAAGTCGAAGTCCCCCATGTTCGCCGAGAGCTTCTGTCCGTTCCAGTAGAGTTCCCATTTGCGCTTGTCGCTGTACTCGAGCACGGGTTTCGCGACGTTGAGGTGCTGACCCTTCATGATGACGTCGCGCTCCTGCTCCGTCTCGCACTTGGGCGCCGTCCTGATGTCTTCGAAGTCGTCTCGTGAAGATTCGAAGCCGTCGACACCGTCTCCGCTTATCGATAGGCCGCCGATCTTCTCGTTGTCCGCGAGCGCGCCGAACATTGACGAGACAGCGGAGTCGACCTCATTGGAGCCACTGACCTTATAGACGTTCTGCGTGATATTGATGACTGAGTTGTTGCCAGCGGTTACCGAGATGCCGTCGCCAACGCGCTCGACGCTTTTCGGTGCTCCGTTCTTGCCGAGGAACCGGCGGAGCTCGAGATAGCCCTTGAAGGCACTCAGCACCGGCTCGAGCTGATCGCTCGTTTGGCTCAGCGTCCCAAGTATGCCTGGCAGGTCTTTTACGACCGCCTGGAGAATGGCTTCCAGGCAGCCGGGGCGAGTTGCGGTTATCTCGACGTCGATGACCGCATTCGGATCAAGTTCTCTTGCCGAAGCCTGTACGGCCCTCGAGTAGCCGAGGAGCGCCGCGGTGAACGTGCCGACTGAGACCCCTTCCAGGTCGCCCTCGAATTTGAAGGTTATTGTTTTACGCTCCATCACATGTCTCCATATCCGAATCACCTCGGTGGATAATTCTGTCCTCTCGTTGGGATGCTCATAGACGAAGAAAGGCGACTGTCCTCGGGGACAGCCGCCTTTCCTTTGGACGCTGGCCCCGTGGGGTCCCTGCGTCAATACCGCTGTCCAAATTACCGTTTGCCGTCGGCGCGGTCAAGCCGTCGCCCATTTTCGCGACCCCACGAAAATGGGGAACAACTGGCGTTTTGATGGGCCCTTGTGCCCGTCACGCCTTGCCGTTCAGACGCTTCGTCATGCGCTCGAAGTCGTTCTCGTAGGCCTTGTCCTGGAGCTTCTGGAACTCATGGAAGCGCTCCTTGGCGATCTTGTCCGCCGTCTTCTTGTTGCGGTTGCCGAGGCCCTTGAGCACCTCGCGCCCGCTGAATGTCAGGAAGCCGTCGAGCAGGCGCTCGCAGTCCTCCATGCTCGTAAGGACGTGCCGCTCGGCCCTGTCCTCGAGCGTGTCGAGCAGCATCGTGACGAGGCGGTTCAGCTGCCTGATCTCGTCCTCGGACAGGTAGTTCTTGGCCACGGTGACGTCCGAGGAGTGAATGCGGCCCTCGGGGCCTCCCTTCCACGACGTGAGTCCCATGTTGGGCTTGGAGGGGTCGGAGCGCCCCTGGACGATCTCGGCCGCGGTGTGCCCGGTGACGGCGTAGTGCATCTTGTTCTGGACCGCGGCGTAGAAGTTCTTGGCCATGGTCGAGTCCTTGTCGTAGTCGAAGCTGCACTCCTGGAATATGTCGGTGATCTTGAGCCACACGCGCCGCTCGCTCGCGCGGATGTCGCGGATGCGGGCGAGCAGCTCGTCGAAGTAGTCCTTGCCGAAGGGCCGGCCGTTCTTGAGCATGTCGTCGTTGAGGACGAAACCCTTGGTGATGTACTCCTTGAGGGTCGCCGTGGCCCACTGGCGGAAACGGGTCGCGCGCAGCGAGTTCACGCGGTATCCGACGGCAATGATGGCATCGAGCGCGTAGAAGTCGACCATATATGTCTTGCCATCTGAGGCAGTTGTTGCAATTTTTGCAACAACTGCCTCTCGGGCAAGCTCACCCTCTTCGAAGATGTTCTTCATGTGGCGCGAGATGGTCGACTTGTCCTTGTCGAACAGCTCGGCGATTTCCTTCTGGGGCATCCAAAGCGTTTCGTTCATGTAGCGTACCTGCACCGGCACGTTTGTCCCCTCGGACTGGTACAGGACGATCTCGGCCTGGATAGGGTCTTCCATATATCTACCTTTCCGTTGAATGCCTACGCGGACCTTACTTGATCCGCTTCCAGCCCTTCGCCTTCAGGCGCTGCAGCCTGAGCTTGGGACAGCTCGGCCTGGTCGCGTGCCGTCTCCAAGATCTTCGAGCGCCTCTTCTCGGTGCTCTGCCGGTAGCAGGTGATCAGCTCGCCCTCCGCGCCTGCCGGCGCCGTCGGCTTGCCCTCA
The DNA here is from genome assembly GCA_938045085.1 of uncultured Collinsella sp. GTDB lineage: Bacteria > Actinomycetota > Coriobacteriia > Coriobacteriales > Coriobacteriaceae > Collinsella. The sequence goes on from CALINZ010000320.1 coordinate 6,316, forward strand.
GGATGCTCCTCGTACCATCCGAGCAGGTCGTTGGGGTCGGTGTTGAATACTTCGCAGAGCGCACCTACGAGCTCTGCGTTCGGATAGCTCTCCTCGCGCTCCCAAGACTGAATAGTTCGGAATGACTTGCCGACTTTTTGTGCTAGCTCCTTTTGGTTTAGCCCCTGGGCTTCTCGGCGCTCTCTTAGACGAAGGTTCATCCTCACTCCTTTCTTTACGTTAAGTAAATAGTAAACAAAAAAATGTCTTTACACAAAAAAATGTTGCTCATTTGATTAACAGGGGGCATAAAACTATTCATATTGAAATTCGACAGACAGAAAAACGTCTCAAAGGAGGAACGAATGGACTTCAGTAAGGAGCTGGCGGGAATATCCGCGCCGCACGCGCCCGAGCTGACCTTTCTCAGGCTGAGGTCGCTTCCAAAGTAGGAATGAACGTCAGCACTTTCGCGAAGTACGAGAGTGGCGATTACATACCTGGAGCCGACAAGCTCTTGGCTATCTCGCAGGTTCTTGCTTGTCCGCCCAACGACCTGATGGGCTGGAACACGGACGAGGCCGCATAGGGATGGAGGAAGAGGAATGACTGGAAGGAGCTACAAGCTGCCCGACGACATCACAGCCCTGGGCGGCATGGTGATCTTTGTGTTAATAAACACGGATATTTGGGGTGCACGTCCACGTGGCTTTCGTATCCCCAAATTATCCCAAGTGCATGTGCTAACCCGTTTTTACGCGCTTGTGCCGTTGTTGCCGTACTTAAACCCGCAGGTAAGCAGTGTGTTCGATTTTGTCGTTCTTACTGGTCAGTACTGCCACAATTAGACCCCAAAACAGTCCCCAGATGTTACAGATCGAGACAAAACTTCAACGTGGTAGCCGGCAGACGAGGTTGTCGACGTTGCCGGGTCTCCCCTCGCCTGCCGTTGGCGGGTGTTGCGGGGCTGTTCGCCGCATTGCCGCTGCGCTGGAGGTGTGTAGACCGTAGGATAGTCTTATTGACGGCCTGTCAACTCGTCCGGGAGGCACTGTGGCAGAAACGTTTGATATCGCGATTGTGGGCGCGGGCATTACCGGGTGCGCCATCGCGCGGCAGCTCGCGAGGTTTGACCTTTCCATTTGCGTGGTCGAGGCGGCTAACGATATCGCGCTGGGCGCGTCGAAGGCCAACGGCGGCCTGGTGCATGCCGGCTACGATCCGACACCGGGCACGGTTAAGGCGCAAGTCAACGCCCGCGGCTGC
>CALINZ010000321.1 GCA_938045085.1 uncultured Collinsella sp.
GGTTCATGCCCATCTCGAGCACCAGGACCTCGGTATCGGCCGGAGCGGAAAGCACCGTGAGCGGCATGCCGATCAGGTTATTGAAATTGCCCTTGGTGGCCCAGACACGATAGCGCTTGGCGAGCACGGCGGCGAGCACGTCCTTGGTCGTCGTCTTGCCGATGGAACCGGTAATACCAACGACCAGGCAGCCAAGCTCCAGGCGATACGTGTGCGCCAAACGCAGCAGAAACTCCTCGGGATCATCGGTCAGCAGGATGGCGCACCCCTTGTCCTGCGCCAGCGAGACCAGCTCGGCCTCGGGCTCACGCGTCATCACGACGGCGCCGGCACCCGATTGGACGGCACGGGAAGCAAAATCATTGCCGTCGACGTTTTCACCGGGAAAGGCGACGAAAATCGTCCCTTCCTCGACCTGGCGCGAGTCGATAACGCACCCGCGGCATACCCGATCGGCTTCTCCCGTCACGGTTCGGGCCCCTGTTGCGGCCGCGAGGTTGTTGACGGCGATCTCTATCATTGCAGCTCCCCTGTAAACCTAATAATGCTATCGGCGTATTGTATCCCAGCGCCGCACATGCGTGGTGCAGGGCATGTGAACACCCTCATATGGGACAACAAACCACGCCCCAAAGATTGTAACCCCCTACTTCGTGTGCGGGATACCCAGCACGTCGAGCGCGTTGGCCATAATGGACTGGAACGGCACCGCAGCGGCATCTGAGCCGCTCGGCGTTCCGTCGAGCGTGATATAGCACAGCACCTTGGGCGATTGTGCCGGTGCAAAGCCCATAAAGGACGACATGTAGTTCTCCTTGAGGTAGCCACCGTTCTCGTCGGCACGTTCGGCCGTACCGGTCTTACCCGCTACGTCATAGCCGTCAACCGCGCCGCCAACGCCCGTTCCCTCGGACACGACCGTCTGCATGCACGATGTCACCTGGGATGCGGCGTCCTCCGAAATCGCGCGCTCGCCTTCGCCCCAGTCCTTCTCGTCGCCTTTGCTGGACTTATAGAAGTGCGGTGTCATCATCACGCCGCCGTTGGCGATGCCGCCCACGGCACGTGCGATCTCAATCGGCGAGACAGACAGTGCCTGTCCAAAGCTCATCGAGCCCAGCGTGGCGCCGTCATACTGGTCACGCTCCTTGACGATACCCAGGCTCTCGCCCGGAAAATCTACACCAGAGCTGTGACCGATGCCCCACTTGTCCACATAGGTGGCAAAGTCGTCGGCACCGATCTTGCGCCCCACCAGGACAAAGCCCACGTTGGACGAACGGCGCATCATCTCGCGCACATCCATGGTCATGGCGTAGTCGCGCTTGTCGGCATCGGTGACGGTATCGTCGCCCACCTTGATGCTCGCCGGCACCTCAAACGACGTACTCGATCGCACGACACCCAAGTCGAAGCCGGCGCCCGCCACGAGCGTCTTAAAGACCGAGCCGGGCTCGTAGGCGTCGGTGACCAGGCGCAAGTTCATATCCTCGGTCTTGGCGTTTTCCAGATCGGTCTGGTCGTAAGTCGGGTACGAGCAGGCTGCCAAGATCTCGCCTGTCGTAGGATCGGTGACCAGCGCCGAGCCGTTCTTGGCCTTTGTCTTCTCGACAGCCTCTGCCAGGGCATCCTCGGCCGCACGCTGGATATTGACGTCGAGCGTCGTCACGATATCAACGCCGTCGACCGCAGCCACCTTTTTATAGGCACCGCCCGCGATATAGCTGCCGTCCCTCGCGCGCTCGCGTACGAGAGAACCGTTCGTGCCGGTCAGAAGCTTGTTGTATTGCTTTTCGAGACCCGTCAAGCCGTCGTTGTCTACATTCACTACACCCAGCACCTGCGATGCCAGATTGCCGTATGGATATACGCGCTTCATGGCCTGCTCAAAAAGCACGCCGGGCAGGTTCTTCTTCTCCAGCGCCGCAACATCGTCTTCGTCCACCTGGCGCTTGATATACACCCAGGTTCCATCGGACTCAACGAGCTTGCGGCAGGTCTTTTTATCGATTCCAGTTGCCTTGACCAGCGCCGACACCGTCTTGTCAACATCCTCGACAAGCTGCGGGTTCACGGCGATGTTGCGACATTCGACTGACGACGCCAGCACGTTACCGTTGCGGTCGTAGATGGTGCCACGTTTGGCATAGAGGGTCTGCGCAAGCAGGCGGCGCGCATCGGCACGCTCGCGCAGTTTATCGGCTTCGACAATTTGATAGTCGGCAAGGCGAAAGACGCCCAAGCCCAAGCCAAGCCCGATGAATCCCATGACGGCTTTGCGGCGAGGCAGAGGCGCGCCTGTGAGCCATTCGGTCGACGAACTCTTGCGCGACCCGGTGTTATGCACTTGAGGGCCGCCCGAGCCGCGAAGTCGCGACGCCGGGTCGTTGCCACG
>CALINZ010000322.1 GCA_938045085.1 uncultured Collinsella sp.
GTTGTTGGCAACCATGATGCTCACGAGCGCCACGTCGTCGCCTAGTAGCTCGACAAGCGTGGCGGGCTCAATGTAGCCCATGCGGCAGGGTTGCACCAGGTCGACGCTAAAGCCTGCGGCACGCAGCAGCGGCAGGTTGTCCAGAATCGAATCGTGCTCGATGGCAGATGCGATCACGCGGTTACGCTTACGGTCGCGCTGACGTGCACCCTCGGCAAGACCGAGTAGCGCCAGCTGGTTGGCTTCGGTGCCGCCGTTGGTCAGAACAATCTCAGACGGGCGAACGCGCGCGCCAAAGCTGCGGGCGATCTCGCGACGTGCAACCTCCAGACGCGCGGCAGCCTTGCGGCCGAGCGAGTGCAGCGAGTTGGGGTTGACGCCGGCAAGCTCGCTGTCGTCGTACTCGCGCTGCGCAAGGAGCGCCTCGGCGCGCATGGGCGTCGAGGCGGCATAGTCAAGATTCACGGGTATGCGGTTTTGACCTGCGGTCATAAGGGTTTATGCCTCCTGTGCGGCTTCGTTGCCCAGCTTCTGCAGTAGCGCAACCTCGGCAGCGGGATCTTCGGACTTAAATACGGCAGAACCGGCCACGAGCACGTTGGCGCCGGCCTTGACGACCTCGGCAATGTTCTTGGAAGAAATGCCGCCGTCGACCTCGATCATGGGCGACACGCCGTGGCGCTCGCACATGGCTTTGAGCTCGTGGAGCTTATGCAGAGTGCCCGGGATAAAGCTCTGGCCGCCAAAGCCGGGGTTCACGCTCATGAGCAGCACCATATCGACGACGTCGATGATGCTCTCGAGTACGCACACGGGGGTGGCGGGGTTGAGCACCACGCCGGCCTTGATGCCGCGCTGCTGCAGATGCGTGAGTGTGCGGTGCAGGTGCGTGGAGGCCTCGTAGTGCACGGTGATCATGTCGGCACCGGCATCGGCGTACCAATCGACGGTCTCGTCGGGGTTCGATACCATCAGGTGCGCATCGACCGGCACGTCGGTGGAGCGCTTGACGGCCTTAAGGATGTCAACGCCAAAGGTCAGGTTGCCGGTAAAGTGGCCGTCCATGACGTCGAAGTGCACGTAGTCGGCGCCGGCGATCTTGTCGAGTTCGCCCTTGAGGTTGGCCATGTCGGCCGAAAGGACAGACGGAGCGATTTTGATGGAACCCATGGTAGAAGCCTTTCTGCGCTAGTCGGTGAGTCCGTAGAACTCTTGAGAAGGGACGCGATCGGTAAGAATCTCGAGCGCCCTATCCAAAGTAACACCGTTGTAGAGCGTTTGCTCCACGGCAAAGGTGAGCGGAATGTCTACGCCCAGTGAACGGGCAAGCTCGCTCACGCTGCGGGCCGCGACGGCGCCCTCGACAACCATATGCGTGCGCGTCTGGTACTCGTCGAGCGACACGCCGTGGGCAAACTCGTAGCCAAAGGTGCGGTTGCGCGAATGCTCCGAGGTGCAGGTGGCGATGAGGTCGCCCATGCCGGCAAGTCCCATGCAGGTCATAGCTTGACCGCCGCGGGCGTGTACCAGACGGCTGATCTCGGCCAGACCACGCGTCATGATGAGGGCGAGCGTGTTGTCGCCCGCGCCGGAACCGGCGGAAATGCCGCACACGATGGCGATGACGTTTTTCATGGCGCCGCAAACCTCGACGCCGGTCATGTCCTGCGACAGGTAGATGCGGAAGGCCGTGGATAGGAGCAGGTCCTTAAAGGTCTCCCCTACCTGTGGGTCTTCGCTGGCGATGACGGCGGCAGAAAGTCCGCCGCGGCAAATCTCCTCGGCATGGTT
>CALINZ010000323.1 GCA_938045085.1 uncultured Collinsella sp.
ACGCCGCATCCAAGCAGGCGCTTGAGAATCTTACCAAAGGCCGTCGAGAAGCTCGTGCCTTTGGCGGCTTCCTTAATAGCCTCGCGCTGCTCCTTGCTGGCGATGCCAAAGTTGGCGAGTGACTGTGCCGTCGCAAGTGCGGCATCCTGGCTAAAGTGCACGATATAGAGCGGGGCCTCGCCGCGGCGCATGGCGAGCTCGACCGTGCCCTCGAGGGAGGTCGTCACATAGTCGTAGCTCAGCGGAACAGGACGCGGGGCGTCGACAACCAAGTCGCAAGCAGCGCCGGTGTGCTCCTCGAGTGAGGCGGCGATGGCAGTGACATCGCCGAGCGTGGCGCTCATGAGCATAAACTGCGTGTGGGGCAGGGTGAGCAGCGGCACCTGCCAGGCCCAACCGCGATCGGGGTCGGCAAAGTAGTGGAACTCGTCCATGGCCACGCAGCCCACGTCGGCGTCCTCGCCCTCGCGCAGCGCATCGTTGGCAAGGATTTCGGCCGTGCAGCAGATGACGGGTGCTTTGGTGTTGATATGCGTATCACCGGTGATCATACCGACGTTATCGCGGCCGAGTACCTGTACCAGGTCGAAGAACTTTTCGCTGACCAGGGCCTTGATGGGGGCCGTGTAATAACAGCGTTTGCCCTGTGCCATGCCCATAAAGAGCATGCCCAGCGCGACGAGCGATTTACCCGAGCCGGTCGGTGTGCCTAAAATGACGTGATCGCCGGCTGCCAGGTCCATGAGGGCCTCTTCTTGGTGATCCCACAGCTCAATGCCGCGATCGCTCGTCCATTCAAAGAAACGTTCGAAGGCTTGATCGGGCGTGAGCCATGGTTCGGGCTCGCTGCCGTCCTCGGGCTCCCACCAGGTGGGGGAGAGCGCGCCGAGCGAGCCAAACTCGGCTTCGGTTCCCGTGCCGCCCGAGAATGAGCTGGCGGCGCCGGCGCCGGAGACGGTGTCTGTCGTGGTCTGTGCCATGTGTTTGCTTTCTCTCGCGTTTGTCCGCCAACTATTATGGCGTAGCGTCGCATCGATGCGTTCGCAGGCAAGAAAATGCAGGAAATGGGCGTTCTGCCCAGCCGTTTGGTGCAGTTGCCAGCTAAGTGAGTAGACTTTTTGCAATATCGCGAGCACATGGCTTTTGCGCAAGGGCTCTACCTGCGGTTTTAGTATTGGTTATGCGGGTTGTGCTTGGCTATTGCAAAAAAGTCTACTCACTTAGATTTGAGGGTCGTTTGTTGGCGCCTATTCGCGCTTGTTTGCCGACGTCGCGACCATCAGAAACCCCTAGGACTCTTGCGGTAGACGCTTCTTGCCCTTGCGGGCACGGTTTCTAAAGTTCTCGACGGCCTCTTCCATGCCCAGAGGCACATAGGCGAGCTCATCGAGGTTATCGGGCAGGTAGCAGGCTAGGCTTTGCTTCTGCGCGCGGCCCGCCGCGAGTTGCTCTTCGGTAGGCTTCTCGCCGGGTGTGGCACAAATGCCGTAGGCGACAGCACCCATCTCGCACGTGCGGCACTCGTACTCGGTCTCGGGATGCTCGGGATGGTCGCGGCGCACGTCATCGCTTACCCAAAGTGTGTCGTAGCCCGCCGCGGCAAACTGCCCCAGGGCGTAGTCGCGCAACGGCTTGCTGTCAGTGCGCAGCGTGACGGTAGCGCCGGCTGCAAAGAGCGGACGGTACAGCATTAGGTGGTCGACATGGACGAGTCGTTTTTTGGCGTACTTGGCCTTGGGCTGCGGCGTGGGAAAGTTGATGGTGATGGCATCGAGCTCGCCTGCGGCAAACAGCTGCGGCAGCGATGCGGCGCCTCGGGGCAGGACGAGTGCGTTGGTCAGTTCCTGCTCGCAGATTTTCTGTGCGGCATAGGCGATGCAGATGGGCTCCTGGTCCATACCGACAAAGAGCGTGTTCGGCTCGCGGGTGGCGCGCTCTACCAGGTACGTTCCCTTGCCACAGCCAAGATCCAGGTGAAGGTGTTCGAAGGGCTTGCCGCCTGCGGGCGCACAGGCCTCGCGCCAATCTCCGGCATAGGCCTCGGGGTTCGTCTCAATCGCATCGGCGTAGCGCTCCAGGCGCTCCTCGAGCACAAAGTTCTTAGGCGTGCGAACGTGGACGGCTCCCATGAGGCTCCTTGGTCATAAGTGTGGAACGCATAGCTGCACGTTCCGTCAATGGGTTGAAATAGGGTGGGCATAGTTTGCCCGAAAGATGCGGTGCGGCTCGGCGGCGAGTCGTCGGTGCCTACAGACGCTTGAGAATCACATAGCGATTGAGCTCTCCGCTGCGACCGTCGGCATGGAAGCGCTCAAGCTCGCGCACGGGGACCTCGCCGCTCTTGTAGAACGTACGGACGCCGCGCACCAGGTCGGTGATCTGCTGATCGTCAAAGTGATGGCAATAGCGGTAGGCGTGGCGGTCGTTTTGCCAGCCGATGAGGTGGTCGCCGGCTTCAAACTGCGCGGAATCGTAACCCTCAAACGGCGGGGTGAGCTCGGCGCGGGCTTCGGCTCGAACGGCCTTGCGCGCCATGCGCTCGTCGTTCATAAACTCCCAAAAGCTGATGGCGATGATGCCGCCCGGGCGCGTCTGCCGCACCAAGGCGTCGAGTACGCGTACGCGGTACTCGCACGACGGCACGTGGTGCATAAAGCCAAAGCAGACCGAGATGTCGGCGAGCGGGGCGTCGAAAAGCACGTCGGGCGTCTCGGCGGGGTTGAGCTTCATGAGGGCGTCGAGCACGTCGAGTTCCTGGAAGTGCAGGTTGGGAATGCGAAGCGCGTGGCCATGTGCATCGATAGCCAGGTCTTGGCACGAGTCGACACCATAGAACTCAAACGGGCAGCTGGCATCTGCCGAGGGGTTTGCGCCGTCGACGCCCTTGGCGGCAAGTGCGCCGCCGGCGGCAAAGTTCTCGAATCGCATATTGCCGCAGGCAAGATCGAAGACGCGGACGGGATGCTCGATCGTGGCGGCGTTGAGCTGCCCGAGCGCGATGTCCATGGTGCGCACCCAGCCGGGCCACGGGGCCTGGCGCGTATCGGAAAAGGAAGCGGAGTGCTCGCGATAGAACGTATTGTTGAGCTGGATGAGCGATGAGGCGAAATCGCGGTTCACGGCGCGGAACTCCCTCCGTTGGCGGTGCGGAATAAACAGTACGACCATACTACCGTTAACGCCGCAACGGGGACAACCGAGCCGTGGGTCATTGCTTTGTTTGGACACATTTCCGCAGCTCATATGTGCCCGCAACCGCCGGTTGTCAAAAATCTCACTAGAATAGGTGGCATGCTTTTGGCGGTGGCGGATAGATTTTTAACTGTGCAAGGCGCCTTAAGAACAAAAACGGTCCGGCGGCACGGCTGGCATCACATAGGAGGAACCATGAATGTAGAAACTGCGCAGCGGCTCGCCGACCTTCGTCGCAGCAAGGGTTTTAGCCAAGAAGGGCTGGCGCGAAAGCTAGGGCTGTCGCGCCAGGCGGTCAGTAAATGGGAGCGTGCGGAGAGCTCGCCCGATACCGAGAACCTGATCTCGCTCGCCAAGCTCTATGGCGTGAGCCTGGACGAGCTGCTCAATCCGAGCGATGAGATTGAGGACGATATCGAGTTTGAGAATGAGGACCGCGCTCGTCAGCGCGAGGCCGAGGCGGCAGAGCGCGCACGCACCCATGAGGCGGCGGCACGAGCTACCGAGGCGGCAACACAGGCGAGTGACGCCGCCGCCAAGGCGGCGCAAGCGGCAAGCTGGAGTGCACAGGCCGCTAATGCCGCTACGGCGCAGGCGACGAGTGGCGGCGCAGTTGGCTCGACTCCGGTGAAGGGCCCGTTCCAGTCGTTCCCGTATTGGGCCGTGTGTTGGCTGCTGTTCTTTTTGCTGATGTTCCTGTTTGGTGCCGGCCCCTTTGCTGCGCTGATCTTCTTTACGATTCCCATCTATCACTGGGTGGCGCGTGCGCTCGATGGCGATTGGGCGCGCGGAGATATTCAGGTTGGTTCGGCGCCGGTGGTCGCTAGGGCTCAGGATGTTTCCGCTCCGGTTGATACTGACGTGGCTACCGTGACTACCGCTGACCCGATCGCCAAAGAGGGTGATGAATGATGAAGCTTTCGCATGAATCCAAGGTACGCTTGGGCGTTGGCATCGGAGCGTTTGTGCTCATCATCGGGCTTGTCTTTGGCACTTCGCGGCTATTGGCTCATTCCGATATGGTGCGTACGACCGGTATTCTATCTGGCCATTTGTCTGATTTTGACGATATGTTTGACGAGGACGATTCCTTGAATAGCGGTAACTATTCTGCTCGGCCTCAGCAGCTTTCGAGCACGACTTTTGATGCCGATGAGTTCCGCTACCTCGATTTCGATATCGCTGCGGCTACGGTGGACGTCAAGGTTGTTGATGGCAACAAGGCTCGCGTTATCGAGCGGGGACGCGTTGCCAATGGTATGGATGCCTCCAAGGCCGCGACGCAAAACATCGCATCCGTCGAGGACTCGACGCTCAAGGTTTCCCAGTTTGGAAGTGATGACGGTAAGGCAATCGATCGCTCGGTTACGGTCGAGCTGCCGCGCCGTGTTGCCGAACATCTGAAGGGAGTCAACGCGCACGTGGGCTCGGGCGATCTGCAGATTGTCGGTGTCCCCTGTGATGGTTTCGACCTTTTCCTGGGTGCGGGAGATGTAGAGTTTACGGGCAGCGTGACTGATGCGCTCAGCGCTGAGGTCGGTTCGGGCGATGTGACATTCGAGCTCTACCAGGCCCCCGCGAAGTCGATGGACGTGAGCGTGGGCTCGGGCGATGTGGAGATGACGGTTCCGAGCTCTACGGGCTTTAAGGCGAGCCTCACCTTGGGCAGTGGCGATTTCGAGAGCGATTTCCTTCCGCTTGGCTACGACGGCGAGACCATTTTGAATCTTGAATTCGATAACGGCGATAAGTCTGCCACGTATCGTTTTGAAGTCGATTCGGGCGACATGTCGTTTGATTCGGAGTAGTGAGGCAGACGAAAGCCTAGGCGAAGACATAGACGCGCTGTTTGATGAAGGCGCCGAAGCCGAGATCGGCTCCGGCGCCTTTGCCTTTACAATGGGGGCATGGAACAGATTATCTTGAACATACTCGAGGCTCTGCGTCGCGGCGAGACCGTGGACGACAAAGCGCTCGTCAAACTGATACATGCCGAGGCGCGTTGTGAGGGTGCCGACAAACGCGATTTGGCCAAGCGCCGTCTGCTGCCGTTTTACCAGCGGGTAAAACGTGAGGAGCCGGCTCGTTGGGCTGGGTGGAATGTCGATGCCGAGCTGGAACGTCGACTGCTGCAGGTGCTACGCATGAAGCCTCGTCGCACGGCTTCGGGCGTGGCGACCATTACCGTCATCACCAAGCCCTGGCCATGCTCGGGCGATTGCCTATTTTGCCCCAACGATCTGCGCATGCCCAAAAGCTATCTGCACGCCGAGCCGGCGTGCGCCCGTGCGGAGCAAAATTGCTTTGACCCGTATCTGCAGGTAAGCGCTCGTCTGACCGCGCTTTCGCAGATGGGGCATGCGACCGATAAGATTGAGCTCATTGTGCTCGGCGGTACCTGGAGCGACTATCCGCAAGGGTATCAGACGTGGTTTATGTCGGAGCTCTTCCGCGCGCTCAATGACGATGCCGTGGCTGGTGTGGCGGCTAACCCCATGTTGGCGCGTCCGGGCATCAGTCGTGCCGAGGCGGGGCGTCTGCTCGATGACGCTCCCGCCGATGCCCTGCCGCCTGTGGTAGCAGAGCGCCGTGAGCGCTATCGGGCCGCCGGCATTGCGACAGACGAGGTCGAGCTTGCTGCCGGCGTTGCCGACGAGCAGGGGCGTGTGGATGCTGCCGTGGGCGGCTATAACCGTGCGGTGCGTCGTCTGTACGGTCCCGGTACGCCGTGGGACAAGGTCACTGAGTGGCAGACGGCAACGATGGAGGAGCTCGAGCGTCAGCAGCGCATCAACGAGACGGCGAAGCATCGCGTGGTGGGACTCGTTATCGAGACGCGCCCCGATGCCGTAACGCCGCAGGCGCTTACGCTCATCCGCCGCCTGGGCTGCACCAAGATCCAGATGGGTATCCAGAGCCTCGACCAGCACCTGCTCGATATCAACGAGCGTCGCATTTCGGTGGCGCAGATTGAACGGGCGTTTTCGCTTGCGCGCCTGTTTGGCTTTAAGATCCATGCGCATTTTATGCTTAACCTGCTGGGCGCCACGCCGGAGGGGGATAAGCGCGACTACGAACGCTTTATGACCGAAGGGGCCTTTATGCCCGACGAGGTCAAGGTCTACCCGTGTGCGCTCATCGAGGGCTCGCGTCTGGTGGGCTGCTATGAGCGCGGCGAGTGGCGTCCCTATACCGAGGAAGAGCTGCTCGATGTGCTGGCCGACGACATCGTGGTGACGCCGGCGTTCTGCCGTATCAGTCGCATGATCCGCGACTTTAGCTCCGACGACATTATGGTGGGCAACAAGAAACCCAACCTGCGTCAGCTCGTTGAGAACCGTCTGGCTGCTCGGGGTGATGGTGCGACGGTGCGCGAGATTCGCTATCGCGAGATCAGTACGGCGGGTGCCGACTTGGATGAGCTATCTCTTGATGAGGAAGTGGCGTACGAGACGCCAGTGACTTACGAGCGCTTTTTGCAGTGGGTGACGCCGCAGGGCAAGATCGCGGGCTTTTTGCGGTTGTCGCTGCCCGACCATTCGTTTGTTGCCGCGCATGCGGACGAGTTGCCGACGACGCCGGACGAGGCGATGATTCGCGAGGTGCACGTGTATGGCATGGCGGCACGCGTGGGTGACCAGGGCCAGGCGGCGCAGCATCACGGGTTGGGGCGTTTGCTCGTAGAGCGTGCGTGCGAGATTGCCCGGGATGCCGGCTATGCGCGCATCAACGTGATCAGCGCGATTGGTACGCGCGAGTACTATCGCCATCTTGGATTTTATGACCATGGCCTTTATCTGCAAAAGGAGCTCTAGATGAACAAGCCGAGTGTTTCTGCCGGCGTCGTTGCCGGCGTTGCTCTGGGAGCCGCGGCGCTTGGTGCGGCCGCTGTCGCTGTTCGTGTTGCCTGTCTGCAGGTTGCGCGAACCTGCAATGGGTTGGCGCGTGTGAAGCGCGTGCACGACGAGGGCGGCGACGAAGTCCGCGTATTGGTGCAAGGCGGCGTCTACCAAAGCGCGAGTTACGTTGGCGAGCGCTGGGCGGAGCCAGTCTTTGCGTACTATCGCGCGTTTGACGACGTGTTTGAGGCCGAGGATGCGATGCGCGACGCTTATGGTCACGGTATCAACCGTATGCTGATGCTGGGCGGCGGCGGGTTTGCCTATCCCAAGTTCGCGCTGATGTCGCACGAGGGCTTGCGCATGGACGTCATCGAGTATGACGGAGAGATTACGCGCCTGGCGCGCCGTTGGTTCTATCTGGACGAGCTGGAGCGCACGGTGGGCGACCGCTTGCGGGTGATTACTGCTGAGGCTCGCTCGTATCTGGGTGTGACAAGTGTGGGCCATCGTCGCTACGACGTGGTCGTGAGCGATTGCTTTGGCGGTGCCGAGCCCGTACGCGAGCTGGCGACGGTTGAAGCGTTGCGTTTGGTGCGGGGCAGCCTAAATTTCGGTGGCGTCTACGTTGCCAATATCGTGAGCGCAAGCGAGGGGAGCGATGTGACGTTCCTGCGCGATTGCGCTGCCACGGCACTCGAGGTGTTCGCCCACGCCTGGGTGGTCCCATGTGGCGATGCGAAGTTCGGCGGAGAGGAAAACTACCTGCTCATCGCCAGCGACGGCAACTACGCCTTTGCCGAAGCCGTGCCCTTCGACACCGACTTTCTCGGCACCGTCCTTCACGACAAGTAAGTCTCCCCGTCCCAAAAAGATTGGTCTTAGGCGTGGTCGCGCCAGCCGAGAACGCGCTGCTTCATACCCTCGATTTCGAGCACGCCTTCGGCAAAGCCTTTGCGCACGAGCTCCTCGGGAACGTACTCGTCGTAGCGATCAAAATAAGGCACCTCGCCGGGATAGACGAGCTCGATGGGATCGAAGTCCTTCTCGGCCTCGGCGGCGAGCACCTCAAAGAATGTCTCCTCGTCGGCCTTCATCTTGAACTGCATAAAGTATGGACGCGACGGATCGAGCCCGCGAAGGCCCAACTCAGCGGCACATTTGATTTTAAGCATGCGCTCGAGTGCTAGGAAGGCGTAGCTGCCCAACCAGGGGAAGAGCACCCAGGTGTCGCCACCCAGGTTGATGAGCGGCTTAGTTCCCGCGCCCGAAATCTCGGCGGTATGACGAGCCTGCGCCAAGCGAGCCCGTGCGTTAGCCATGAGGTACGGATATGTCGCATGCTCGTTGAGCGCCTTGCGCATGCGTTCGAGTACGTGTGTATTGATGTCACCGGGGCAGTCGCCAAAGTAGGCCGGCACACGGCCCTTGACCTGCGTGGCAAAGACGGTGTGGCGCTTCCAGTCCACTTCCTCGACAATCCAGCAGTGTCCGGCGATGGCGATGCGCTCACCGGGCGGTGGCGGGTTGACGATCGTGCCCAATTCGGCCGACTCGCTGCGAACGGTGAACTCCTCGTTTTCATGGAACACGGCGTAGAACTTAAAGTTGTTGATGATGCGCTCTCCCGCGAGACCCACGATGAGCCCACCGCCCTCGGTGACCTGGATGTGGTCGATCTTGATGAGGTGGCGCAGCAGTACGCGATAGTCATCGGCCGAGACGCGGTGGAAATAGCTGAGCGTGAGTACACGCTGAGCAAGCTCGTCCGGCGTGAGCTCGCCGGTGCTGGCGAGCGTCGACATGGTCTGGTGGTAGAGCAGGCTGTAGGGGAGTCGATCGAGCTCGGGCGGCTCGACCCACTTTTCCTCGCGATAGAGTTGTACGAGCGCGATGCCCTGCAGGAGCTTCCACGGGATGGTCTCGGGCATCATCGTGCGCGGCTCGGGCTCTTCCTCGCGCATAACAAACCACATCTCGGGCGGAAGATCGCGGCGTCCCGTGCGGCCCATTCGCTGCAAAAAGGAGCTGACGGTAAACGGCGCATCGATCTGGAACGCACGCTCCAGACGGCCGATATCGATACCGAGCTCCAGCGTAGAGGTGGTGACGGTTGTCTGTGCCTGCTCCTCATCGCGCATGAGTTCCTCGGCCGTCTCGCGCAACGATGCCGAAAGATTGCCGTGATGAATGAGGAAACGGTCGGGCTCGTGCCGGTTCTCGCAGTAGCTACGCAGCATGGAGCACACGGCCTCTGCCTCCTCGCGCGAGTTGGCAAAGACCAGGCACTTGCGGCCGCGCGTATGCTCAAAGATATAGCCCATACCGGGGTCGGCGTTGTCGGGCGCCGTGTCGGTGGGGTTGAGAAGCGCCTGCTCGGTCGCTCGTGGGATGTCGACTTCGCCCTCGGGGGCCGAGGAAGTGCGACGGTCTTTGGGAGCGGCTTTGCCCCGTGCCCGTTCGCGACGTTGACGGCGCTCCTCTTGTATGAGCTGTCCGCTGTGACGCATGTATTGGGCGCCGGCGGGCAGTGCCACGGGTGCCGCTGCCTCAATGCGCTCGCATGCAAGCACTTCGGCCTCTTGAGGACCCATGCTCTCGAATCCCCGCTGCTGTGCCTGGGGGCCCGAGTTGTAGAAGTGCTCCATGGAGATGCGCCACACGCGACGCGGTTCTTCAAAGCGGGGGATAACGCAGTCGCGCCCCGTTCCCTGTGAGAGAAAAGCGCCCGTGCGCTCGGGGTCGCCGATGGTAGCGGAAAGGCCAATGCGTCGAGGCTGCACGCCGGCCATGCGCGAGAGTCGCTCGATAAGGCAGAGCGTCTGCCCGCCACGGTCGCCGCGCATGAGCGAGTGGACTTCGTCAATAACCACATAGCGCAGGTCGCAGAACATACGAGGGATCGCCATGTGCTTATGGATCAGGAGCGCCTCGAGCGACTCGGGCGTAATCTGCAAGATACCGCTCGGCTTTTTGATGAGTTTGGCCTTGTGTGACTGCGAAACGTCGCCATGCCAGTGCCAGACGGGGATGGCGGCTTCTTCGCACAGGTCATTGAGACGGACGAACTGATCATTGATGAGTGCTTTGAGGGGGCCAATATAGAGGGCCCCAACGCTTGCGGGCGGGTTCTCCCAAAACTCGGTCAGGATGGGAAAGAAGGCCGCCTCGGTTTTGCCGGAAGCCGTGGATGCCGTCAGGAGCACATTGTCCTGCGTGTTAAAGATGGCATCTGCCGCCGCAACCTGGATAGAGCGCAAGCTCTCCCAATCGTGGGAGTAGATGAAGTCTTGGATAAATGGGGCGTAGCGGTCAAAGGCGTTCACGGGGCCTCCTTTCAAAAGCGAATCTCTCAACGCGGTGGGCAGTGGCTTGCTGCATTACTGCCTCAACGTTTTCCCAGATAAAACCTGCCAAAATAAACCTGTCCCTTTTTGGCAGGTTAGATGGTGAATTCGGCGAAGTTACGGTCGCCGCCTGCGGTATCGGTGTCACCTGTTGCGGCTGCCGTCGCCAGCGCGTCGCCGCCGACGCTTTGCAGCAGCTCGGCCACGTTGGCGTCGGGGTTTTGGCATAGGATGTCGAGCAGCTCGATAAAGTCACGAATGACTTCACGCGGCGTCAGATGCGTGTCGGCTCCCACGCGACCGAACTCGATCTTGAGGAAGTCCACCAAGTCGTTCTCGGTAAGCGTGGGCGTCCAGCCAAAGTAGCCGGCGTGAATTTGCATGAGTTTTTCGATCAGCACCAGCAGCTCCTCGTAGGTGAGTGGCTGCAGACGGATGATGGGCGCGAGCATGTCCTTAAGGTCCTCGCGCGCAAAGCGACCCTGAGCGAGTCGGCTGCGCAGAGCCTCGTAGGAGAACACGCCGCGGCGGCGGTCTTCGATGGAGGTTGGCGTGCCGCCCATAATCATGCCCAGGTACTGCGCCTTGCCCTGAAGTGTGTCGTTGTACATGGTCAGGATCTTCTCGTAGTTGTACTGGCGCGTGATGGCGTTGGGAATCTTATACAGATTCACGAGTTCGTCGATGAGCACCAGCATGCCCTTGTAGCCGCTGCAAACCAAAAAACGCGCGATGAGTTTGACGTAGTCGTACCAGTCGTCATCGCTGATGATGGTTGAGGACCCCAGTTCGGCGCGGGCCTCGCTCTTGGTGCGGTATTCGCCGCGGATCCATTTGGTCACGCGGCTCATGGCTTCTTCGTCGCCCTCGGATACGGCCGTGCGATAGCGGCGGAGCATGCGGGTGAAGTCGAAGCCGTGGACCATCTCCTCGAGCGGGGCCAGTTGGGCATTGACGACCGACTCGTCGACGTCGGCGCACGAGGCGACCCAGCGATCCAGAATAAGGTTGAGCGCACCGCCCTCAGGGCGCGTCTTGGTCGATATGTTGCGGATGAGCTCGCGGTAGGTGGCAAGGCCCTGTCCCTGACCGCCCTGCAGGCGGCGCTCAGGGGAAAGGTCGGCATCAGCGACGACGAATCCCTCGCCCATGGCATGCG
>CALINZ010000324.1 GCA_938045085.1 uncultured Collinsella sp.
AAATAGGCCGTGACCTGCCTTCCGGAACGGAACCTCGTGAAGTCGCCGACCTCGGACGCGAAGGCGGCGGCGAGCGCGAACCCGCACCCCTTGATCGACTGGAGCGCCTCGACCTCCGCCGAGAGGGGGCCCGCCGCGACGGCGGCCCTGTACTCGGCGAGGAGGTCGTCGCGCGTCTCGGCGGCCGCCTCGACCTCGCTCCTCAGCGCCGCAAGCGCCCGGATGCCGCCGTCGTCGGCGGGCCGGACCTTGTCGAGCCACCTGAGGAAGTCGTACGTCCAGCACCTCCGGGGGTTTCCGGCCGGCGTCGTGCCGCCGTAGGCGTAGCCACGGCGGGCCAGGAACGCCAGGAGCCGCTGCTTCGCCGCCGCGAGCCTCGCGGTCGCCGCGTCGTGGGCCCCGGCGAGGTCCCTGAGCCCCTCGATCTCGGGGGACGGCACCCATACCGGGGTGACGTCGTGCGACAGTATCGCCTTGGCCATCCTGGCCGCGTCGTTGCGGTCGTTCTTGGACGAGAGGTCTGCCGCCGACCTCGGGACCCTGGAGACGGCCGCGACGACGCAGTCGACGCCGAGCCCGGAGAGCTCCCTCTGCGGGGCGAAGCCGAGGTAGCCGCTCTCGTAGGCGGCGAGCGACGGGCCGGGGAAGCCCGACATCCACTCCGCGACCTCGCCCCAGGGGTTGCCGCGGAACCTCCTCGTCACGGCCTCGCCCGTCTCCGCGTCGAGCGCGCAGACGGTGGTGGACCTGAGGTGTACGTCCATTCCGAAGGCGGTAGAATATCTAGGCACGGGAGCCTCCCAACCTCGTTGCGGCGCGGCTGCGCCTCTGGCACTTCAACAACATTGTCGCAGCCCCGACCCGCGGTCACGAGCGGGGGCTCCTGTCGTTTCCGTGCCCCTGGATTGGGTCATAGTGTCTGACTTATGCTCAACCAGCGACGTTTGCGCGCTTGTCAAGAGATTAGCCGTTGGGAAAGTGTCCAAAAATCCCACGCTCGTTCCTTTCGGATTGCATCGCCCGTGGCCGACGGCGGCGCGGCACCGGTCCGCGTGGCGGCGTATAATCGGCGGCAGATGACTTGGACGTTAGGAAACCATGACCGATAGCATGCAGCAGATGGCGCTCGACACGCTCGGCGCCTATTTTGGCTACACCTCGTTTCGCCCGGGACAGGACCGCATGGTCGATGCGATCCTTGCCGGTCGCGACGCGTTGGGTGTTATGCCCACGGGCGCCGGCAAGTCCATTTGCTACCAGGTGCCCGCGCTCATGCTGCCCGGCATCACCTTTGTGGTGAGTCCGCTGCTGTCGCTTATGGAGGACCAGACCCGTGCGTTGCTCGCGGCGGGTGCGCGACCCAGCTATCTCAACTCCAGCCTTACCCCGGCCCAGCAAAACACCGTGCTCAAGCGGGCGCGCGAGGGCCGCTATCAGCTTATGTACGTGGCGCCCGAGCGCCTGCTCGAGTCGCGCTTTCTGGCCTTTGCGCAGGAAGCTGCGGCCGAAGGCGGCATCGGCGTGCCGCTCGTGGCCATTGACGAGGCCCACTGCGTGAGCCAATGGGGCCAGGATTTCCGCCCCGCCTACCTGCAGATTCGCGAGTTCATCGATTCCCTGCCGCAGCGCCCTATCGTGGCAGCCTTTACCGCTACGGCGACCGAGCGTGTGCGCGCGGATATCCAGCAGATGCTCGGCCTGCAAAACCCCGCGACGGTGGTGACGGGCTTCGATCGCAAGAACCTCTACTTTGGCTGCGAGGAGATGGGCGACAAGGCCAAGGCCGCGTGGGTGCGCGACTATGTGATCGCGCATTCGGGCGAGAGCGGCATCGTGTATTGCTCGACCCGCAAGTCGGTCGATGCTCTGGCAGGCGAGCTTGCCGAGGCGCTGGGCCCCAGCGGCATTCGCGTTGGCCGCTACCATGCCGGCATGGGCAACGACGCCCGTCGTCAAAGCCAACGCGCCTTTATCGACGACGATATTCAGGTGATGGTTGCCACCAATGCCTTTGGCATGGGCATCGACAAGCCCAACGTGCGCTACGTGATCCACAACAATGTGCCCGAGAGCATCGAGGCCTACTACCAAGAGGCAGGTCGCGCCGGTCGCGATGGCGACCCGGCCAGCTGCCATTTGCTGTGGAATGGCAACGATTTTCGCATGCGCCGCTTTCTGATCGACCGCGGCGACGCTGCCGACGAGGCGCTTGACGACGAGCAGCGCGCGTGGGCGCTCCAGAATCGATATCGTCTGCTCAGCCAGATGGAGGGCTACTGCAATACCACCGGCTGCCTGCGCGAATATATGTTGCGCTACTTTGGCGACGAGGCCGCGGCCGAGCATGCTGCTTCGGCTGGTGCGGGCGGCACCGCCACGGACGACGTCGAGGGCTGCGGCAACTGTAGCAATTGCCTCACGCGGTTCGAGGTCGAGGACGTCACCGATATGGCCCGCGCCGCCGTGCGCTATGTGGCCACGCGTCCCATGCGCTTTGGCAAGTCGCTCATCGCCGACGTGCTCCACGGCGGCAACACCGAGCGCATTCGCCAGATGCATCTGGACGAGGATCGCGGCTATGGTGAGCTGTCGAGCGAATCGGTCGGGCGCATCAAGGACATCATCGGCCAGCTGTGCGGCCGCGGTTATCTGGCTACCTCGCAGGGGCAGTACCCGGTCGTGGGGCTAGGCCCGCGCGCCGGCGAGGTCGAGGACGAGGCGTTTGCCTTTACCGTTAAGCGTCGCGCGTCCAAGCGCAAGGCCTCGGCCCGCGCCCGCCGTGCGGTGGATCTGCTGCGCGAGGAGGCCGAGCTGGATCAGCGACCGCGCGTGGGCGACGACGCCGAGCTGTTCGAGTGCCTGCGTGCCCTGCGCAAGGAGATTTCGACCGAGCTGGAGATGGCGCCGTACATGGTCTTCTCCGACAAGGCCCTGCGCGGTCTGTGCCGTCTGCGCCCCCAGACACGCGACGAGCTTATTCAGGTCAACGGCATCGGCGAAAAAAAGGCCGACGCCTTTGGCGAGCAGTTTATGACGGCGATTGAAGAGTTTGAGTCCGATCATGCACGGAATGGAGCATAACGATGACATCCGACGATAAAACCGAGCGCACTGAGGTGTCCGCCGTGCCGCTGTACCAGCAAGTTATGGACGACCTGAAGGGCGAGATCGCGCGTGGCGTGTACGCATCCGGCTCGCGCATTCCGTCCGAGATGGAGCTCGCGAAGTCTTACGGCGTGGGGCGCGTCACCGTGCGCCGCGCCATCGAGGAGCTGTCGCGCGCGGGGTATCTCAACCGCCAGCAGGGGAGGGGCACGTTTGTGTGCGCGCCCAAGCTCAAGCGCAAGATTGTCCAGAAGGGTGACGTTCAGAGCTTTTCCGAGGGTTGCGCTGCCAACGACATGGTGGCCGGAGCACGCCTGGTGTCGCGCACGGTGGTTGCGGCGACGCGCGAGGACGCGGCGTTTTTTGGTGTGGAACCCGGCTGCGAGCTCATCGTTGTCGAGCGCGTGCGCACGGCAGACGGCGTGCCCGTCATGCTCGAGAACAACGCCTTTGTGCTGGCCGACCATCTCTATCTGCAGACGCTTGCTGACAAGGACCTCACGGACAATTCCATCTTTGCGCTCGTTGCCGAGCATTCAGGCCGTGCGCCGCTCAAGTCCGACCCCTGTACGGTGGAGATTGCGCTTGCCGATGCTCAGGTGGCCCCGCTGCTGGAGGTGCCGGTCGGCGAGCCGCTCTTCTATATGGAGGCGTACTTTACCGATGCGGACGAGCGGCCCTTGCTGCTCGGGCGCCAAAAGATCGTGGGCTCGCGCTACGTGTTCGACATCTAACGTTCACAGATAGAACAACATAGAACAAGTTTGGTGAAATGACTTCACGGGCGTCGTCGTGCGTGCTATAAATAGAACAACATAGAACGACCGCAGGTACGAGCTGTCGTCGTTTAAAACCGCCGCACAAGGAGGGGCATCACCATGAACGCACACGATCTGATTCAGGAAATTATCGAGCGCAAGGGCAAGATTGAGAACGTCTTTTGGATCGCCTGCGGCGGTTCGATGATCGACCTGATGCCGGCCAACGAGCTGCTCAAGCGCGAGGCAACCACGTTTACCTCGACGGTCTACACGGCACGCGAGTTTTGCCTGATGGCTCCCAAGAGTCTTGGCGAGAAGTCACTCGTCATCGCTTGCAGCCACAGCGGCAATACGCAGGAGGTCGTCGACGGCTGCGAGATGGCACTGGCCGCCGGCGCCGAGGTTGTCGCCCTCACCGACTGCGAGGGCTCCAAGATCGATAACGGCAAGTGGACCACCTGGGTCTATCCGTGGGGCGAAGGCGTGCCGCAGGCCGAGGTGCCGCAGGGCATCGGCGCCCTGATGGCTGCCGAGCTGCTCGACCAGCAAGAGGGTTACGAGGCGCTTGCCGACATGTACGCCGGCCTTAAGCAGATGGATGCGCTGCTGCCCGCTGCCCGCGAGAAGGTCAACGCCGAGCTGGGCGATCGCTTTGCCGAGCTCTGCCAGCAGCACGAGTTCTTCTATATCCTGGGTTCCGGCCCCAACTTTAGCCAGACCTACGCTATGGCCATCTGCTCGCTCATGGAGATGCAGTGGCAGCACTGCTGCTATATCCACTCCGGCGAGTACTTCCACGGCCCGTTCGAAGCCACCGAGCCCGGTGTGTTCTATTTCGTGCAGCTCGGATCGGGCGAGTGCCGCCCCATGGAGGAGCGCGCGCTTGCGTTCCTCAACACGCACACCGATACGGTCATGGTGCTCGACGCGCTCGAGTACGGCGTGGGCGACGTGCCTGCCAGCGTGCGTTCGTACCTGGAACCGATCTTCTTCTACAACATGAGCTGCGAGCTGCGTGCCGCTCGCGGCAAGGTATTCGACCACAGCCCCGAGGTTCGTCGCTACATGGGTATCGAGCAGTACTAGGTACCGGGAATTATCTTTTTTGACGGGGTCTGCGCTGCGCGCGGGCCCCGTTTTGCGTTGTGGCGGCCGGATTCGTGTCTGCGCGAAAATGAAGGTGAATACTTTTCCGCGAAGTGAACGACCTATTTTGGACCCCCGAAGCATCCACACTTTTTGACGCCAGAACTGCAGGAAAAACTCGGTGAAACCGCAGGAAACAGCGCCTGAAAAATGTCGATGCTTCGGGGGTCCGATTTTGCTCGTTCACATCGCGGAAAAGTATTCACCTTCGATTCGCAAACGTGTTGCATGAGCAAAAAAGCGGGCCGCGCCGGTACTATTCCGGTGCGGCCTGCTTAGTATCGCGCTTAGATTTGCAAGGTTGCGGCAGCCAGCGGCCTACTTGCCGACAACGCCTTCGGCGTCCCACCAGTCGAGCTGGGCGATGTTGTCGCGGATGTGCTGGCAGCTCTTGTGGAAGCCCTCGAGCTCGTACTCGGACAGGTCCAGCGTGTAGACCTCCTCGACGCCCTCGGCGCCGATCACGCACGGCAGGGAGGTGAAGATGCCCTCCTCGCCATACTGGCCGGTCATAAGCGTGGAGGCGGAAAGCACGGCGTGCTCGTTGTGAAGCACAGCGGCGCAGACGCGCGCGGCGGAGTTGGCGACGGCGTACTCGGTGCACTGCTTGCCCTGGTAGGTCACATAGCCGCCCTTGCGTGCAAGCTCCTCGACCTCCATGTGGTCAAAGGCGTACTTGTCGGGGTTCTCGGCCTGAAGCTCGTTAAGGCTCTTGCCGGCGATGGTCGCGGCCTTAAAGGCTGCCAGTTGGCTAAAGCCATGCTCGCCGATCATGTAGGCGTCGATGGACTTGGGGCTCACGCCGACCTTCTTGGAGATCTCGGTGCGCGGGCGGAGTCCAGGCCGCAGCCCGAGCCGATGATCTTCTTGGGATTGTAGCCGGTCAGGTGCCACAACTCGGTGCACACGACGTCGCAGGGGTTGGAGATGCTCACGAAGATGCCGTCAAAGCCGGCGTCGACGATGCGCTTGGCAAAGGTGCGGGCGGCGTCGGTGGTAAAGAACAGCTCGCCGTCGCGGTTGCCGGCGGCCAGCGCGACCTTGCCGGCGGCGTTGACGATGACGTCGCAGCAGGCCAGCTCCTCGTAGTGGTCGTAGCAGTTGACGATCTTGGTGTTGTACGGGACAAACGAAAGGGAGTCGCGCAGGTCCTGGACCTCTGACGTCACCTTGGCCTCGTTGATATCGCACAGGTACAGCTCATCGGCAATGCCCTGCATAAGTAGGCTGTTGGCGACATGTGCTCCTACGTGGCCCTGGCCGACCACACCGATCTTACGCGTCTGGTACATATATGTATCCTTTCGGCCGAGTTTTTCGCGTCGAACCATTGTAGCCTCCTGCCGTCACTTTGCTAAGCTAAAGCGCCATAGATTTTTGGGCATACCTTAATCTCTACTTTTTGCTGTTTTGGACCACTGGTGGTGTCTCGGGGCGATGCGCTCGCGCGGATGGGGCCGCTCGTTGTACCATAGCTGCAACTGACTCGTAAGGAGCATCCATGCCCATTCGCATCCCCGACGCCCTCCCTGCCGCCGCGCAGCTCGAGAGCGAGAACATCTTTGTCATGACCGAGTACCGCGCGCTGCACCAGGACATTCGCCCGCTGCGTGTGCTCATGCCCACCAAGATCGCCACCGAGACGCAAATCATGCGCAAGCTCTCCAACACGCCGCTGCAGGTGGAGGTGGACCTGCTGCGCACCAAGACGCACGAGGCCACGCACGTAAGCGCCGGCCACCTGGAGACGTTCTACCGCACGTTCGACGACATCCGCGACATCCACTACGACGGCCTGATCATCACGGGCGCGCCGGTGGAACAGATGCCGTTCGAAGAGGTCGACTACTGGCCCGAGCTCTGCCAGATCATGGATTGGTCCACCACGCACGTGCACTCTACGCTGCATATTTGTTGGGGCGCGCAGGCGGGCCTGTATCACCACTACGGTATTCAGAAGCACGACCTGCCGGCAAAGGCGAGTGGCGTGTTCGAGCATTATCTGGTGAAGCCGCAAAGCCCGCTGGTGCGCGGCTTCGACGACCGCTTCTATGCCGTGCATTCGCGCAACACCGATGTGCGCCGCGAGGACGTGGAGGCCGAGCCGCAGCTTGAGGTCGTGGCCGTGTCCGACGAGGTGGGCCTGTACATCGTCAAGTCGACCGACAGCCGCCGCTTCTTTGTCTTTGGCCATCCCGAGTACGACACCGACACGTTGCGCCTGGAGTACGAGCGCGACGTGAAGCGCGGTCTCAACCCCCAGGTGCCGGCGCATTACTTCCCGGGCGACGATCCCACCGCCGAGCCGCGCAACGTCTGGCGCAGCCAGGCTCAGCTGCTCTACACCAACTGGCTCAACTACTACGTCTACCAGACCACGCCCTACGACCTGGCCCGCGCCGGCGAGGAACACTAGGCTGCGGCCGCTGCTGTTGCTGTGCTCGCGGCATGACGAGCGTGGATTTTCGGACGTTTACAAATCGAGCGTGGATAATCTCCCACTTTTGGCTCAAAACTAGGCTCAAAACGGGAGATTATCCACGCTCATTTTTTAGGCATGTAGATGCCGATGGCTCGGCTAAGAGACGGTGCATGCAGAGGCAAAGTCGCATTTGGCGTAGTCTTGAATCTCGACGGGTTTTTCTTTCTGATAATCCAATGGACCAAGGCCTCAAAATGTGGAGACAGGGATCTCTTGGCAAGGCTTCTACCTGCAGATATAAGCCATCAGTCTAAAACGTCCAAAACCGTCAAGCATTTGGTCAGCGCCTGGACGGTATTTGGTCAGACTTCGCATGAAACCGTCTGGTACGTTTGCGCCGTTCCAAGAGTTGGGAGGCGACATGGGAAACATGACGGCGAATCAAAGACTTGCAAGTCACATTAAGGCGTGCGAACAGCAGATGAGCTGCGTGTACGCGCGCACGGCGGCGGAGGCAAAGCAGATTGAGCGGCGGGCGGAGGTGGGAAGTCTAGAGGTGGTCATGCCGGGGCTGTATGCGCGTCCGGAATACTGGTCCGAGCTCAAGTTTCGGCAGCGTTATCTGCATCGGGTGCGGGCGCTTGCGCAAAAGCACCCCGACTGGACATTTTGCTCCTATACGGCGGCTGTTATCTATGGCCTTTCGGTTTCGCATGCCAATTTGACGCACATCCATATCGCCGCGATGCCGGCCCAATCGACGACGCCGGGCTCTCAGGTCGTTCGCCATCGGTATGCTTATCGAACACGGGACAGCGAGATGGATATTGCCGTGACCGATATCGATCAAACGATTGTGGATTGCCTGGTCGATGCATCGTTTGTCGAAGGGCTGATCATTGCGGACTCGGCGCTCCATGAGCAGCTTTTGTCGAAGGAGCATCTCATTGAGGCAGTTAACAAGCTTGGCTTGAATCGTCGCGGTGTTGTGATGGCGCGCAGGGTTGCGCGGTGTGCCGATGGCCTGTCGGAAAGCGGTGGCGAGTCCAAGGCACGTGCCCTGATGATCGAGCGCGGCTGGCAGACGCCGGAGCTGCAAGTTGAGCTGTTCGACCCGGTTGAGCCGGGACGGCCGTATCGCGTCGACTACTTGTGGCGCGTGGGCGACCAGCTGATTATCGGTGAGTTCGACGGATTCGTTAAAAGCGAGAAAGCGGCGGAGGAGGGCAAGCTCGCAAAGACGCAGTTCGATGAGCGTCAGCGCGAGTCGAGGCTTTCGCTGCTTGATAACTGCAAGATCGTGCGCTTGTGCTGGGATGATCTAAGGGATCCGACAAAGCTCGATCGCAAGCTCAAGGTCGCCGGCGTGCCGCGTGCGTGCTGACGCAGTTGCAAGGCGTTTGGCTGCACGAGCGTGGAAAATCAGACGGACGAGCGTGGAAATCTGGACGCTTGTTGAATGAGCGTGGATAATCTCCCACTTTTGGCTCGTAAGGGGGCCCAAAGTGGGAGATTTTCCACGCTCATCTTGCGGGTGCGAAACAGCGGCGATCAGGCGCTGATGATGTGGGGTAGCGGCAGGTCGTGCGCATCGGTAGGAACGCTATCGACACGCTGCTCGTCAAAGGCGATGCCGATGATTTGACATGCGGGTGAGAGCATGGGCAGGTAGCGGTCATAGCAGCCGCCGCCGTAGCCCAGGCGTGCGCCGGCGCGGTCGAAGGCTACGAGTGGCACGATAATCATGTCGAGAGCTTCGGCAGGCACGATAGGGAAGCGGTCGCTGTCGATGTCCACGGCCGCAAAGGCCCGCGTGGGGTGGGCGATAAACGGAGCCGCGGACGTATCGCCGGCGGCAACTGCCCGCATGCACATGCGCTGGCCACAAGCTGCGGCATCAATTGCCGAGAACATGCACGGATAGGCCGCGCGCCAGCCGCGTTTGGCGGCCGCTGCGGCAAACGCGGCAGGATCGACTTCGGAACCCATGGCGGCATAGGCGGCAACGGTGTGCGGCGCCGCGGCACCCAAGCGATCCAACAGCTCGACAAGTCGCGCACAGATAGCGGCGGACTTTGCCGCCCGCACATCCAAATCAATTGCATCGCGCCGGGCAATCACCGCCCGTCGCAGCTCAGCCTTGTCCATCCCAGCCTCCTCTAGCAAACCTGCCAAAAAGGGACAGGTTTATTTTGGCAGGTTTTATCTGGGCAAACACCCAAACCACCACACAAACCATTGCAAAGGGGGCAGTTCGTGGACACCTTCGTGGGTTTTGACGAAGAGCGGGTGTTCGCGGCGGTTTGTCTCGATCTGTAACAGTAACTCGACATAAATGGGCCTAGCTGTTACAGATTTAGACAAACTGGTGGGACGGGGTGAGCTGCCCCACCCAAGCAGCGGCAAAAGAAAAAGGTAGATTTTCAGGCATGTCCCAAAAATCTACCTTTGTTGTGGTTAGCCCAGCAGGTCGATGACGTTAAAGCCGGCGTTGCTCTTGGCGATGACGTCTCGGCCGCCAAAGACACAGGTAGGCGACTCGGCTGCAATGCGCGTCACGTCGGCGCCGAGCGAGCGAAGCTCACCGGGCGTGGCGGCGAGCATCTGGGCGCGGCGCTCCTCGCGTGCGTGCGGATCGAGCCCGGCCAGGTAGGTCGTGTTGCGGCGCTTGGTAAGCGCGTACGGCTTCACCGGCGCGTCCATGCCGCTCACGCAGCTCGCGATAAAGCCCTCGAAGGCGGCCTCGTCGGGCTCAAAGCTGCCGAGCCATTCGCCTGCGCGTGCCACGCGTTCAATCGAGGGGTCGATTGCCGGGTCACGGTAGGTGTAGAACGCCGCCTGACGCTCGCCGGCCGCGCGGAATCCGCAACCGTACGCACCGCCCTTCACGCGGATCTCGTTCCACAGGTAGTCGTAGGAGAGCGCGTTGGCAGCAACCGCCCAGGCGCCCGTCACGTCGATGCCCAGACGACGAGGGTCGCACGCGCTTGCCGCAAAGCAGATATCGCTGGGGATGACAAAGGCCTCGTGGCGGTCGCACGGCGCCGGCACCACGAGCGTGTCGCGGCCGGCATCGGCACCGTCGCCCGCGCCCAAACCCAGGTCGCCCGCAGCATCCCAGTACGCGTTAAAGTCCTCATCGCTGCCGGTAAAGCTCGCCAGGCAGCCGTCGGCCACAAAGATGCGGCCTGCCAGCTCGGCAAGCTTAGCGCGCAGGTCGTCCAGTCGCTCGTCAAAGTGCTCGAGCAGATCGCGCAGGAACAGGTAGAAGTCCACGCCCGAAAGCTGCTCGCGCACCACGGCCGAAGGTGAGCTGTAGCTCATCGCGCGACCGAGCGCCGCCGAGTGACCGTTGTTGATAAAGCCCTGCTCAAGCCCAATGCGAATCTGCGTGAGCACGTCGCGAACGCGGTCGGCGTCAGCATCGAGCAACAGCGTGCTCGACCACACCTCGCGCGGCAGGCTCGCCAGCGCGTCGATCTTTTCGGACAGGGCGCCGGCGCTCACCAGCAGGTAGGGGCGCACGCCGTCCACTTCGGGCTGCGTCATGACTTCGGTCGTAAAGCTCAAAAAGCCCAGCTTGCCGGCAAGCAGGTTGTCGAGTTCCTCGGCCGAATGCTCGCGCGTGGGCAGCTGCTTGAGCAAGCGGCAGAGCAGCGTCACGTAGGGCAGGTCCTCAAACGCGACGCAGCTCAGGTCGAAATACTGCATGGCGTAGGCCAGACGGTTGGTGGGGATGCCGTGGCGCAGGCAGGGGATGGGCGCGGTCGTGTCTACGACCAGCGGAGGCTCGGGGCGCGCCTCGCCAATGTCGGACACGCGCAGGCGCGGCAGCGTGGCCTTGGCCTCGGGCGTGTCCTCGGCCTCCTGCGCGGCACGCAGCGCGGCCGTGCGCTCGACCACGTCGGCCAGCTCGGCATCGGTCATGGCGTCGCGCTTGGCTGTCAGCTCGGCAGCTTCGGCGCCCTCCGAACCCTCGGCGGCGTCAACCGGCACCAGCTCGACCAGCGCCATATGGTCGTTTTCCAGCACCAGCTCGCGCAGCAGATCCTCAAAATAGCTGCCGTCCAGCTCGCTACGCAGCTCCTCGTACACCGGGCCGTACTTGAGCGTCAGCGTCGCGGCGTCGTCATCGTAGAGCCACGTGCTCAGCGCGTCACACGCAATGGCCACGCCGTCGGCGATGCCATAGTCGCGCTGGCGCAGGTCGTACTCGTTGCTGCTGATGATGGCTTCCAGGCGCTCGCGCGGAACGCCATGTTCGCATAAGTCGCGGCAGGCGTCCTGGAACACGCGGCGCAGCTCGCGCGCCACGCCGGGCTGCGCGTTTTGCAGCATGATGAGCTCGTAGGGCTGCAGGCTCTCGGCCGCCGTGTAGCTCACCACGTTGCCGCCCAGGCCGGCGGACAGAATGGCCTTCTTAACCGGCGCTTCGTTGGAGCCCAGCAGTGCTTCAAACAGGATATCTGCCGCGATCGTGCGTTTGCGGTCGAGCGCGTTGCCCAGCACCAGGCCCAGGCCCACCAGGGCGTTCTCGGGTGTGGTGGCCATCTCGACGCGCTTGTACTCGCAGGTCACGGGCGCCTGCACGCCCAGCGGATTGGGCGCCATCGTGGACGGGTCCTCGCCGGCGGCGACGGCAGCGTCCATGCGGCGGCTCGCGGCACTCGGCTGCGACAGATAGCGCTCGTCCAAAAAGGCCAGGGCGCGGTCCACGTCCAGGTCGCCGTAGAGCGTTATATAAGAGTTGGAAGGATTGTAGTGGCGCGCGTGCGTGTCCAGGAACTGCTCGTAGGTGAGCGCGGGAATCGCGCGCGGGTCGCCACCGCTCTCGTGTGCATAGGCGGTGTCGGGGTAGAGCGCGGCGTTGACGGCGTCGTCCAGCACACTCATGGGGTCGGACAGCGCACCCTTCATCTCGTTGAACACCACGTTCCGGCCGTCGTCACCGGCGCGATGGGGCATGGACTGCCAAATCTCATCGCAGGTGAAGGCCAGGATGGGCGCCATGATCTTGGTCATGGTGTCCAGGATCAGGAACAGAGCCGTCTGGGCGGAGCGGCGCTTGGCGCCGTCCTTTTCCTCGCAGTACAGCCGGTCCTTGATGATATCCAGATAGAAGTTGGACATCTCCACCACGCAGAAATCGTTGACAGCG
>CALINZ010000325.1 GCA_938045085.1 uncultured Collinsella sp.
GATGCCGTGATGGATAAGGTGGCCGGGCTCGACGCCGGCGCTGACGATTACCTAACCAAGCCGTTTGCCATTGAGGAGCTGTTCGCACGGATCCGCGTTGCGCTGAAGCGCTCGGAGGCCGTGCGGGCGGCTTCGGGCATTGGCGGCGCCGGGGCGGGCATGGCGAGCGGCGCGGATGCCGGCGCCGTCGCGATACCCCCGGTCAGCGACTCGACCCAAGCTTCCGCCTCGCCCTCCCCCGCCGCGCTTACCGTGGGCTCGGTTTCGCTCGATCCCGACCGCCGCGAAGTCACAGTCGACGGCTCACCCATCGTGCTGACCGCCCGCGAGTTCGACGTCCTCGCACTGCTTATGGCGCATGCCGAAACCGTGCTCACGCGCGAGCGCATCGCGCACGAGGCGCTGGGCTACGAATACGTGGGCGACACCAACAACGTCGATGTGCACATCGCGCACCTACGCGCCAAGATCGAAGACGCCGGCGGCGCCCGCATCATCCAGACCGTGCGCCGGGTGGGCTATGTCTGCCGTGCGTAACGCCGAGGCCAAGCGCGTCACCTCCATCGCCCGCGCCATCAACTGGAGCTATATGTGGCGCCGCTTGATGAGCTACTTCTGGCTCGATCTGTTGCTGTTGGTTATTGCGGCGGCGATCCTCGTCTATGGATACAACCAGACGCTGCCCGACGGCGCGTTTACCGCAGGATGGATCCCCAGCGCCGCCGTTCGCGGCATGTCGCTGAAGCCCGCGCGCGGCTGGGCCCTGGCAACGCTCACTTATACCGTCGAGTTTGCGCGTACCACCAAGACTTTCCCCCTCGCGCAGGACCTCGTCACGCTATGGCCTCTCTACTTTGTCGTTGTGGGTTGGCAAGTCATCAGCGTGCTCAACATGCTCGGCGGCGCCCGACGCGTGCGCCGCACCATGGCACCGCTCAACGACCTTGCCTTGCGCGTGGACGAGCTCGGCCGCGTGCAGCTCTCCGGCGGCAAGATGGAAACGCTGGAGCAGGCCATCGAGCGCGCAAGCGTCGACTCGCCGAGCGTCACTACCGGCGACGCCGACCTGGCAAGCATCGAGGTCGCGCTCAACCGCCTGCTGCGCCAGATGCAAGAGGCCAAGCTGCAGCAGATGCGCTTTGTCAACGATGCGAGCCACGAGCTGCGCACGCCCATCGCGGTGATTCAGGGCTACGTAAACATGCTCGACCGCTGGGGCAAAGACGACCCGGATGTGCTGGCAGAATCCATCACGTCCCTCAAAGCTGAAAGCGAGCACATGCAAGAGCTCGTGGAGCAGCTGCTGTTTTTGGCACGCGGCGATGCCGGGCGCACGGTCCTGCGGCGTGCGGATACCAACCTGGCCGCACTGGTCGGCGAGGTATGCGAGGAATCGCAGATGATCGATACCGAGCACACGTATCGGCTGGCCTTTGACGCTGCGCTTGTCAGCGACCCGCGCTGCGACGCGCCCGTTGACGTGGCGCTCGTGAAGCAGGCTCTGCGCGTGATCGTGCAAAACGCCGCCAAGTACTCGGATGCGGGAACGACCGTCACATTTGGCATAACGCCCAATGCGGGCATGGACACGATCGACATAAGTGTTGAGGACGAAGGCATCGGCATGAACCAGGGATCCGCAGCTCACGCGTTTGAACGGTTCTACCGCGCCGACAACGCACGCGATGCCGGCACGCAGGGCTCGGGTCTGGGGCTTGCCATTGCCAAGTGGATCGTCGATAGCCACGGTGGTGTCATTGGCGTGACCTCAGTCGAGGGCGTCGGCAGCCGCTTTACGATTCGCCTGCCACGATAGGAAGCCCCTCGGCATAAATAAAGGGATAGGGCCACACGGCCCTATCCCTTTTTGCTAGCTATGGCAGCTTGTGCGCTACTCGCGGCACAGATGCACGGCGAAACCGGCGAACTCGCGCTTAAAGTACACGAGCTTGGTACCGCCGTCGGGCAGCAGCACGCGCGACTCCTCGTTGACCTCGAGCCCGCGCTCGGCAAACCACTTCTCAGCTGCATCGATGTCGTTGACGGCAAAGCCAATGTGGCCCTTGGCGCCTCGACCGTTCTGCTTCATGACCTCGACCAGCGAATCGTTAAAGTACGAAACGGGGGTCTCGATAACGGGCAGGCCCATCATCGTCGAGAACAGCTCCGCGATCTCCAAGGCATCTGCCGGGTCGGTGGCGTTAATGCCCACATGGGCAACGCGCATACCAAAGAGCTCTACCGGGTTGGCGTTCTGCTCACTCATGCAGTCAGCGCCTACTGGGCCATGACGTCGAGAACGGCCTTCTCGGCGGCAACGCGGTTCATGCCGGTCATGAAGGGCACGCCGCTCACGTACGGGCAGGTAAGGCCCTCGGGGGCAACGGTGGTGGCAATCAGCAGGTCGGCGCCCTCGTCGCAAGCATCCTTGGCCTCGGAGATGGCGCACTGCACGATCTCATACTTGCCGGCATAACCGTTGGCGTCGAGCATGGTGGCGACCTTCTGGGCAACGAGCGTGGAAGTAGCAGCGCCAGCACCGCAAGCCAAAACGATCTTCTTCATAGGTAATGTCTCCCTTCATGGTTTACTTTAGGTAAGTGTACCGCAGCGAGCGATGGCACTCGGCCTCGATGAGCTTTTATGCCAGTTTGCTTGCGCGCTGCGTATAATACATCTAGTACGTGTTGTCATACCGCTCGCTTTATGAGCGACTAAGGACCCTAACATGCCCGATTCCCGCACCCTCTGGACCGCCGTCGTTATCATCTGCATCGCCGTGTCGGTGTTCTTTAGCGTCAAAAAACGCACCACGTTCAAGCGTCTGCAGCAGCTTATGGCTGCCAAGCAGTGGGACGAGTTCGATCGTTTGCTCGACGGCAAACTCACCAGCATGCTTTACCCACGCTACAACCGCGACTACCTGCGCCTGAACTCCTATCTGCTGCGCGAGGACCACGAGCGTGCCAGCGAGATGTTCGACCTGCTGCTGGGGCTCAACCTCCCCAAGATGCAGCGCGTCGACCTGGTGATCAAAGCCTTTAACTACTATGTTGGCCAGGAGGACCGCAAAAAGTCCAAGGAGCTTCTGCACGAGATCAAGGGCTTTGAGGGCGGTCAGGCCGAGGCAGTTGCGCACGAGTGTCAGCTGATGTACGACACGATGATCCTCAAGCGCCACAACGACATTCCCGAGCTGGAGCGCATGCTCGAGGATGTTGGCGACGACCCGGTCAAGCGCTGCCGCCTGGAGTACCTGCTGGCCCTGCAATACCAGAACAAGGGTGACGAAGCCAAGTTCCAGGAGTTCCTGGAGAAGTCGGGCCAACACTCGATGGCCGTCAACGCGTAACGGACGGCTTGTGCTAGACTTCTAGTCTCACGGGGGCGTGGCGGAATTGGCATACGCAGGAGACTTAAAATCTCTCGCCGCAAGGATTGTGGGTTCGAGTCCCACCGCCCCTACCATATGGAGCTTTCGAGCCCGTGTCCCCAAGGGATGCGGGCTCGCCTCTTTTGGACGCCGTCAACTGCAGAGCAGCTCATTTGGGACGGGGCTTTTTTGACTACTTTTCCGCCCGCCCAATGAGTTTCCTACCACATTTTCCGATGGAAAAACGTGGTTGTCTCCCACATTTTCCGATGGAAAAACGTGGTTGTCTCCCACATTTTCCGATGGAAACTCCCAAATGGCCTTATACTAGCCGAGAGGGTTGGGAGGCAATATGCAGCGACAGCTTATGAGTGAACTTATCGCTTGGAAATCAAGGGCGAATCGCAAACCCCTCTTGCTTAAGGGAGCCCGCCAGACAGGAAAGACTTGGCTTCTTAACGAATTCGCAAGCCAGCAGTATCGAAACGTCATTCGTTTTGACTTTATGCTCGAGCCGAGCACACGCTCGCTGTTCGATGGGAACCTCGACCCCAAGCGCATCATCTCCCAGATAGAGCTCCTACGTGGCCAAACCGTAACGCCGACAGACACGCTCATCATCTTCGACGAGATCCAAGAGGCGCCACGCGGGATCACCTCGCTTAAGTACTTCAACGAGCTTGCACCCGAATACCACATCGTGGCAGCCGGTTCCTATATGGGCCTCGCGCTCCGACGCGAAAACGAGTCATTTCCCGTTGGCAAAATCGACCAGCTCACCATGCGTCCCATGGGGTTTGCCGAGTTCGTTCGTGCCGTCGACGGCAACCCGCTCGCCGACGCCATCCTTGCCGCAGACATGAACCTTCTGGCAAACGTTGCCGAAAAGCTCGAACACTTGCTCAAGGAATACCTTGTTGTCGGCGGTATGCCCGAAGTTGTCTCCGCTTTCGCCGAGACACGCGACTTCATCGAAGCCCGAAGGCTTCAGCAGCAAATCATCGAGGCTTACGAATCCGATTTTGGCAAACATGCACCCGCCCGCATCGTCGAGCGCATGAGGTTGGTTTGGAAATCCCTTCCCGGCCAGCTTGCAAAGGAGAACAAGAAGTTTGTCTATGGCGCCCTTCGCCCCGGAGCGCGCGCACGCGATTTTGAGGAAAGCCTCCAGTGGCTCACGGACTACGGAATCGTTCATAAGGTGCCACGTGTTTCCGCTCTAAAGGCGCCGCTCTCGAGCTACGAAGACCTCTCGGGCTTCAAACTGTTCTGCATCGACACCGGCATCCTCGGAGCGCTCTCCGGTCTCTCTCCGGCCATCGTTCTTAACGGATCCGCTGTTTTTACCGAGTTCAAAGGTTCGCTGACCGAACAATACGTCGCGCAGGAGCTTTTGCTCCAGGACAAAACTCCCGCGTATTGGTCCTCTACCTCTGGCAATGCCGAAACCGACTTTGCCATCGACCATGCGGGAACCGTGCTTCCGCTTGAGGTCAAGGCGGCAGAGAACCTTAAAGCGAAGAGTCTGAAAATAGCCTGCGAAAAATTCAAGCTCGAGCGTTGCGTGAGGAGCTCCCTGGCGGCATATAGAGACGAGGGCACGCTCGTCAATATTCCGCTTTGGGAAATTGGGCAAATCGACAAACTGGCATAAAGGCTGCGGAGGCGCTCAGCAAGGACTGTCCCCAGGTGCCTGCAGAAAAGAAACGTCCCTAGGTGCCGGCTGTTGAGTTGCGGTGGAATAGGGACTGTTTGGTGCCCGAAAGGGCGATTTTAGTCCGTATTTCACCGCAACTTATGAGGGGATGGTTAAAGGGCGCTGAGGTTGGGGGTCCAGGCGATGGTGGGAGTCGCGCCGTCGAGAACCTCGTTGATGGTGGCGACCATGCCAGCGAGTAGGCTGTTCTCGCTTACGGTGAGCGCATCGTAGCCACCGGCGCGCATGAGCTCGCGAATCACCACGGCGCCGGCCAGAATCACGCCCGCGCGCTTGGGCTGCACGCCCGGCAGCGCAGCGATACCCTCCACATCCAGCGTAGATATACGATCGATGGCGGCCGAGATCTGCTCCATCGAAAGCTCGCGCAGGTGCACAAAGCTCGAGTCGTACGGCTCCAGTTCGTGGACCAGCGCCACGAGCGTGGTGACGGTACCGCCCACCGCGACGAGGCGCTCGGCGCGCTCAAAGTCGACAGGCAGGCCCTCAAAGTAAGCCCCGAACTGCTCGCCCGCCCATACGCCAGCGGCGGCAAGTTCACTGTCCGTTGGCGGCAGCGCCGAGAAAAACCGCTCCGTCACGCGACGGCAACCGATGTCCAGTGAGCGCGTTCCCTCCAGCGCAAAGACCCCGCGCTCCGGTGCGTACACACCCGTCGCGAGCTCCGTGGAGCCACCGCCCGAATCGGCGACGATGATGCGCTCGCCGGCAAAGTCGTGCGCCACGCCAAAAAACGTCAGGCGCGCCTCAACCTCGCCCGGAATCACCTGCGGTTCGAGCCCCAGATCGCGCAGGCCGTCCAGCAGCAGGGCAGCATTGGACGCATCGCGCGCGGCACTCGTGCACGTGGTGCAGATGCACGCGGCCCCAAAGGCACGGGCTTCGTCCACAAACATGCGGCACGCAGCGAGCACGCGCTCAACGGCCGCCTCGCAAAAGCGCCCCGTCGCGTCCACGCCCTCGCCCAGGTCGGTAATCTCGGTATGCTTGGACGATTCCACAATCGCTCCGCCCTCGACCTGGGCCAACACCAGTCGCGACGACACCGTTCCCAGGTCGATCGCGGCCACCTTATATCGTTTGCAATCTGCCATTGCGGGCTCCCCTCCGGGCGCTACTCGCCTACTCGCCGCTGGACGCGACCGTCTGGCCCTCGACGCCGTTAAATCCAAACAGCATATCGAGCGTCTTGATGTACCACGGTGCGTCCTTGCCGACCTCTTCGATCTCTTTGGCCACTTCGCTGGCATTCTTGGCGTTTGAGGACTTTTTGCTCGACGACGAATCCGAATCGCCGTCCAGGCCCTGCACTTCAATCCTCTTTTCGCCGGGCATCACCAAGCCCAGGTCCTTGGATGCCGCATCCTTGATACCCTCCTCCGAGAGCAGCTTGTCGACGCTTTTTTGCAGCTCGTCGTTATATTGCTCGCGAATCTCGACCTGCTTGGCCAAGATGTCGCTCGAACGCTTTGCCACATACAGGTCGCGCACGGGGAAATACAGGCTCACGAGCACCAGGGCAACGACGATGCCGATGAATAGCCCTCGCTGAGGACCGTGGGTAAAGTCGTAGATCGCCTTGACTACCGCGTTGTCGTTGGCGTAGTGCATAAAGTCCGAGCCCGAAAAACGGTTCGAGGGCCTGCTCGACCTATCGTGCGTTTGAGCCGACGAGCGCTGAGCATGCGTCGGGCGCGCCGAACGTGGCGGGCGCTCCGGCGGCATATTCATTTGAGCACGGGGGTGTGAGGCACTTGCCGGACGCTGTGCGCGGCAATCGACGCCGGCGTAGTCGGACCCGCCAAGCTGCGCGGTAGGTGCGCGGCGGGGCGACGACTCGCGCGAACCGGCGGAATAATACCTGTTGTCGTAAATCTGATCCATGTGCGCCTTGTGCGGTTGAGGTTTGTTTGCGCTAAGTCCTTTAGTTATAGCACGAGCGCCCGCACCGCCTTCGCCAGCCTTTGCTCGACATAAAAAAGGCGCTGAGCCGTATGCCCCAGCGCCCAATGGTGCTCAACAGTGCCTGGCGGAAGCGAGACGAATCCGAGTCAACCCCGCCCCCCGCGAGCGCCACTTGTTTAGCGAATGTTGTAGAACGCGGCCTTGCCGGCGTAGCGCGCACTGCCCTCGAGCTCGTCCTCGATGCGGATGAGCTGGTTGTACTTGGCGATGCGATCGCTGCGGCACGGAGCGCCCGACTTGATCTGGCCGGCGTTGACGCCCACGACCAGGTCGGCGATCGTGGAGTCCTCGGTCTCGCCGGAGCGGTGGCTCACGATGCAAGCGTAACCGGCCTCCTTGGCGGTCTCGATGGCCTCCAGCGACTCGGTGAGCGTGCCGATCTGGTTGACCTTGACCAGGATCGCGTTGGCGGCACCCAGCTCGATGCCCTTCTTGAGGCGCTCGGTGTTAGTGACGAACAGGTCGTCGCCTACGAGCTGCACCTTGTTGCCAATGCGGCGGGTAAGCTCGACCCAGCCGTCCCAGTCCTCCTCGGCCATGCCGTCCTCGATGGAGATGATGGGATAGGTGTCGACGAGCTTCTCCCAGTAATCAACCATCTGGGCGCTCGTGTACTCCACGCCCTCGCCCTTGAGCTCGTACATACCGGTCTCGGCGTTGTAGAACTCGGTCGAGGCCGGGTCCATGGCGTACATGAAGTCGACGCCGGGCTTAAAGCCGGCCTTCTCCACGGCCTTGGTGATGTACTCGAACGGTTCGGCATTGGTCTTGAGGTTGGGGGCAAAGCCGCCCTCGTCGCCCACGCCGCCGCCCAGGCCGGCCTCGTGCAGCACGCCCTTGAGGGTGTGGTAGACCTCGGCGCACCAACGCAGGCCCTCGGCAAAGCTCGGGGCGCCCACCGGCATGATCATGAACTCCTGGAAGTCAACGTTATTGTCGGCATGCACGCCGCCGTTGAGGATATTCATCATAGGTGTGGGCAGCAGATGGGCGTTGACGCCGCCCAGGTACTGGTACAGCGACAGGCCCGCCGACTCGGCAGCGGCGCGGGCAACGGCCAGCGACACGCCCAGGATGGCGTTGGCACCGAGCTTGTTCTTGTTGGGGGTACCGTCCGCGGCAATCAGCGCGGCATCGACGGCGCGCTGGTCGAAGGCATCGAGGCCCACGACGGCGTTAGCGCACTCGTTGTTGACATGCTCGACGGCCTGCGAAACGCCCTTGCCCAGGTAGCGGCTCTTGTCGCCGTCGCGCAGCTCGCAGGCCTCAAAGGCGCCGGTCGAAGCACCCGAAGGCACCATTGCGCGGCCAAAGCTGCCGTCCTCGAGCACGACCTCGACCTCGACGGTGGGGTTGCCGCGGCTGTCGAGCACCTCGCGACCGTAGACGTCCAAAATATCGCTCATGTTGTCTCCCTCTCACTTGGAAACGTAGTGGATGCAAGCGACCGGCTGACCGTGCACCATCGGTGCGTCTCCGTAAGTTAGCCATGTCGCACTTTTTGCATTATGCCCTAAGTTAGCCGAGGGATACACTTGATTTTCGAAAAATTTAGCGGGAACGATGAGGCGTGTCAGCCCGTCGTTCCAGCAGTCTTACTCCTCCGCCTTTGCACAGGTCGTTGAGGCCGTGGGTCGAAAGCTCGGCAAGATCCACGTGAGCATCGGCCGCCATCTGCTCCATCGCGGCCCAGCGGCGGCGGAACTTTGCCGTGCTGGCGCGCAGGGCGCTCTCGGCGTCGATCCCCTCTTTGCGCGCGACGTTGACCAGGGCAAAGAGCAGATCGCCAAACTCCATTTCGCGCTCGGGCGTTCCGGGGGCCTCGGCCTCAAACTCGGCACGTTCCTCGGCGACCTCGTCCCACACGTCCTGGACCGTCTCCCACTCAAAGCCCACGGCAGCCGCCTTGCGCGACACCTTCTGAGCCT
Source organism: uncultured Collinsella sp. (assembly GCA_938045085.1). Classification (GTDB taxonomy): domain Bacteria; phylum Actinomycetota; class Coriobacteriia; order Coriobacteriales; family Coriobacteriaceae; genus Collinsella. Next base: position 8,984 of record CALINZ010000325.1, read on the forward strand.
GCATCAGCGCCGGCAGATGCGTGGGCACGCCGTCGAGCAGGCCCTCGGGCGCAGCCTCGCCCGCCGCCACGGCCTTGTCCTTGGCAGCCCTCTCGGCAAGCTTGACCTCGTCCCAAATCTTGAGTACCTCGTCGGAGCTGTCGGCATCCACATCGCCAAACACGTGCGGATGACGGCGAATGAGCTTGGCGTCGATATCGCGCGCCACGTCGGCCAGCGTAAACTCGCCGGCATCCGCCGCAATTTGCGCATGCAGCACCACCTGCATGAGCACATCGCCCAGCTCCTCGCGCAGATGCGCCGCGTCGTCCGCCTCGATGCAATCGAGCGCCTCGTAGGCTTCCTCGATCATGTTCTTGCCAATGCTGCGGTGCGTCTGTTCGCGGTCCCACGGGCAGCCATCGGGCTGACGCAGACGCCAGATGGTCTGCACCAGATGCTGCAGCTCGGCCGACGCGTCGACCAGCGTGGACAGATCGCGCGAGCCCTCGGCATTTTGCTGAGCCATGTGCTGCGCCATGGTTATTCCTCCTCCAGGATCACGTGGCGGAACGCACCGCCCTCGTAGATGCCGTAGCTGTGCGTGCCGTCCTTAGGGATGCTCACGCTGCCGGGGTTGAAGAGCCACAGGCCCGGGTGCGCCTCGCTTGCCTCGTTAACCTTGATGTGCGTGTGACCGTAGACGAGCGCGGAGCCCTCGGGCAACGCGGGCGCGTGGTCGACGCTGTTGTGCATGCCGGCGCCAAAGACGTGGCCGTGCGTCAGGAACAGCTCGCGGCCGGTCTCGTCGAACAGCGTGGCGTAGTCGGCCATGACGGGGAAGTCGAGCACCATCTGGTCGACCTCGGCATCGCAGTTGCCGCGTACCGCGATGATGCGGTCGGCCAGGGCGTTGAGCAGCGGGATTACGCGCTTGGGGGCGTAATCGCGCGGCAGGTCGTTGCGCGGACCGTGGTAGAGCAGGTCGCCCAGCAGGACGATGCGGTCGGGCTGCTCGGACTCGATGGCGGCGACCAGGCGCTCGGCCCAATATGCAGAGCCGTGGATGTCGGAGGCGATGAGGTATTTCATGGGGGATCCTTTCGGGATGGGGTTAATGCGGCTGGGCACGGGATGTCGCCGGCCGCGCTATTCAAATCGCAGTGCCGCGCTCTGGGCCGCCTGCATCACGCGCTGGAGCGGCACGCCGTGCTCGCGGGCAAGGCGGGCGCAGTCCTCGTACTCGGGCGCTGCACGCTCGCTGCCGTCGGGCAGGGTGGCCACCTTGACGAACACCTCGCCCCATGGCGTCGTTACGCGCTCAAAGCGGCGTGGTAGGCAAACGCGCTCCATAACCTGGCGACGAATGCCGTTGGTCGTGGTTTCCAAGAAGATGATCGTCTGCAGGCGCTCGATATCCTCGTAGGTGCAGATTACCTGCAGCTGCCAGCCGGGGCGGCCTTTCTTACAATAGAGGGGCAGCCAGTGCACCTCGCGCGCACCCGCCTCGCGCAGGCGGTCGGCGGCGTAGGCGAGTACCTCAGGCGACGCGTCGTCGATGTCGCATTCCAGCTTGACGATGGTTTCGGGCGCATCGGTCTCGCGGGACAGCGGGGATGTGCTATCGCATGGCATACGGTCCGGCTCCTTTCCGCGCGGGCTCGTTTTGTTCATCCAAACGCTAGCACATCGGACGTGGCACAAGCGTGACTTTCGTCCGTCGCCGCCCTCGCCCCCATCCAAACGTGTACGTCAGCCTCCAAACATGTCATTATTTGTCGGTTTTGGAGGCTGACGTACACGTTTTGAGAGCAAGCGAGGCCGCACCACGCGCCGCGCAACCTTTCCAATCGATTTCGATCCCCGGCGTGCCCGGCGTGTTGAGAGCTGCGCCATTACAATGAAGCGGATTCGCTTGACGCAAAGGAGCCGCTATGCCCATGTGCCCGCTGGTCGATTGCCATACCCACACCTCGTTTTCGGACGGGCATGCCTCGTTTGAGGACAACGTCCGTGCCGCTGCTGCGGCCGGCTGCCGCGTCATGGTCTCGACCGACCATCTCACCCTGCCCGCCAGCATGGATGCTAACTGCGAGGTGCAGGTTACTGAGGGCGACCTCCCGGCGCATCGTCTGGCTTTTGAGGACGCTCGCAATCTTGCCGCTCAGATTGCGCCAGAACTCACCTTTATCTACGGTTTCGAATGCGATTGGTACGAGGGCTGCGAGCCTTTGGTTGAGCGCTGGTCCCAGGGCGCCGTCGTGCGCCTGGGCAGTGTGCATTGGATTGGTAACCCAGGCGATATTGCGGCAGGTGCTGCGGGCACGGCGGGGACGGAGGACGTCGCTCGTCCCGATACGCCCGATTCGCGCTGCGGCTGGATCGACGATGACGCCAATCTGCATGTTTGGGAAAACTTAGGCGTGCGCGGCGTGTGGGAGCGCTATGTCGATGACTGGTGCCGCGCCTGCGAGAGCCCGCTCAACTTTGATGTGATGGCTCACCCCGACCTGGTCATGCGCTTTTCGAAGGAAGGCTTTGCGCCCGACTTTGACCCCGCACCGTTTTGGCAGCAGTTGGCCGAGTGCGCGCACGATACGGGCCGCCGCGTTGAGGTCTCGACCGCCGCACCGCGCAAGGGCCTCGACGACTATTACCCCTCGACGGGGCTGTTGCGTTGCTTCGCCCACGCCGAGGTGCCGATCACCTTTGGCTCGGACGCGCACCGCGCCTGCGACATCTGCTGGAATATCCGCGAGGCCCAGGCCCACGCCTACGACTACGGTTATCGAACCTTCGACATCCCCCACCTCACCGGAGAATGGGAGTCCACGCCCCTCGCCTAACTAGTCGTTTAAGAACGTCCCCAATGACTAGTGGCGGCGGGCGTTGAGTTCGCCGGCAAGCTCGTCGAGGGTGATACCGTAGCGCTCAAGGGTTACGAGCAGGTGGTAGACCAGGTCGCCGGCCTCGTAGCGGATGTGATCGTGATCGTTATCCTTGCAGGCCATGATCACCTCGCTCGACTCCTCGGCAAGCTTCTTGAGCAGCTCATCCTCGACGTCGGTCAGCAGACGCGCGGTATAGCTCTCCTGCGGCGATGCATCACGACGACCGTGAATCACCTCGGCCAGACCTGTCAGCGTCTCACCGATATTTCCATCCTGAATGTTTGCGGTGCGCACACCCATAGTTCAATCCTTTCTGGTGGCCGAGCGTCTAATCGAGCGCCCGCCCTACGCGAGTTTCTTAAAGAAGCAGGTACGGTTGCCGGTGTGGCAAGCCGGGCCCGGCGAGTCAACCTTGACCAGCAGCGTATCGCTATCGCAGTCGGCCCAAAGCTCCTTGACCTCCTGCATGTTGCCGCTCGTCGCGCCCTTGTTCCAGAGCTCCTGGCGGCTACGGCTCCAAAACCACGTGGTACCGGTCTTGAGCGTCAGCCCCACCGATTCCTCATTCATCCAGGCAACCATAAGCACCTCGCCGGTGTCATATTGCTGAACCACACAAGGAATCAGCCCGTTGGCATCGTATTTAAGATCCGCTGGAGTAGTAATTTCTCTCATTTCAATTCCCCAATTTAAACATCGCCGGTCGGCGAGGGTTGCCCAGGTGCCCGAGATTCCGAGCGACAAGCCCGACGACGCG
>CALINZ010000326.1 GCA_938045085.1 uncultured Collinsella sp.
GACGCGCCTGGGCTTTAACTCCAAGTTTGTGATTACCGGCGACCTGAGTCAGCGCGACCTGGTGGGTCGCGGCGGTCTTGCCGACGTCGAGCAGATTTTGGGTCGTGTCGACGATGTCGCATTTTCTCACCTCGAGCGTGCCGACGTGGTGCGTCATGCCTTGGTGGGGCGTATCGTCGAGGCATACGATGCTTATGATGATGTACGCGAGAAGCGCGTGCACGACCGAAAGGAGTCCCGTTGAGTGTATTGATCAGCAACGATGCCGAGCTCGATACGCTGCTCGACGCGCAGGAGGTAGAGCACATCTGCGAGGTCGTGCTTGCCGCCGAGGGCGTTGAACGTGAAGTCGAGATTTCTCTTTCGTATGTCGATGAGGACGAGATGCACGAGCTCAACCACGAGTGGCGCGGTATCGACCGTACCACCGATGTCCTCTCGTTTGAATGCGACTCGGCCTTTGACGAGGATATTCCCGCCGACGAGACGCTCGAGCTCGGCGATATCATCTTGGCTCCGCAGGTCATTGCCCGTCAGGCCCCCGGCTTTGGCAATAGCCCTGCCGACGAGTGTCGCCTGATGCTCGTGCATGGCATGCTGCACCTGCTGGGCTATGACCATATCGAGGACGACGAGGCTGAGGCCATGGAGGCCCGCGAGGATGCCATCCTGCGCGATCTGGCGCTCGAGCGCGGCGAGGACCCCAAGCTGGTCCACGTCGGCCCCATCACCAACCACGCCCACGACTAGGAGCCGTCTATGATTCCCGGATCGAACAAGGACCATCCGTCCTTCTTAAAGTCGTTCTCCTACGCCATGGAGGGCTTCGTCACCGCCGTCAAGACCGAGCGCAACATTAAGGTTATGCTCGCGGCGGGCGTTTGTACCGTCGTTGCCGGCTGCATTGTCGGCCTCGACATTGCCGAGTGGGCCATAGTTATCATCTGCTGTGGCTTGGTGATTCACGGCGAGCTGTGCAATACCGCCATGGAGGCGATCGTCGACCTGGCGACCCAGGAACTTCATCCGCTGGCAAAGCGTGCGAAGGATATCGCCGCCGCCTCCGTGTACGTACTTTCCATCACCGCCGCGATTGTTGGCTTGCTGGTATTTGCCCACGCGCTCGACTTTATTTAGAAAGGGATTTTCATGTCCGACAATATGCAGCCTATCGATGAAACTCTGGACGACGAGTCCCTGGATGCGGTGGATGCCGAAGCGAACGATGCCTATGAGGATGTCGAGGAGTTCGATCCGTTTGAGGGCATGAGCGACGAGGAACTCGACGCCCTGTGCGACGAGGGCGACAGCTTCGCGGGCTTTGGCGACGTTGAGCCCGGTTTCCGCAGCGGCTTCGTGGCGCTGGTCGGCCGCCCCAACGCCGGCAAGTCCACGCTGCTCAACGCCTGCTATGGCAAAAAGGTCGCCATCACCTCGCCGGTGGCCCAGACGACCCGCCGCCGCATGCGTGCCGTCGTCAACCGTCCCGGCTACCAGCTGGTCTTTGTCGATACCCCGGGTATCCACAAGCCCAAGGACGGTCTGGGGTCCGAGCTCAACAAGAGCGCGCTGTTCGAGCTGAACGATGTCGATGTCGTCGCGTTTTTGATTGATGCCACCAAGCCGATCGGCAGGGGAGACGCCTGGGTTGCCGAACGCGTCAAAAACGCCCGTTCCAAGAAGGTCCTGGTGCTCACCAAGGCCGATGAGGCCGACCCCGCACAGGTCATGGAGCAGCTTAAGGCAGCCCACGAGCTCATGGAATATGACGATGAGATCGTGACGTCGTCGGTTAAGAACTTCAACGTCGATGCCTTTATCGAGACCGTTGCGCACTTTTTGCCCGAGGGCCCGCGTTGGTTCCCCGAGGACATGGGTACCGACGCTTCCGACGAGACGCT
>CALINZ010000327.1 GCA_938045085.1 uncultured Collinsella sp.
CCCTTCTGCGCGATCAACGTCTCATGATCCCCGCGCTCAATGATATGCCCGTGATCCAAAACCATGATCGCCTTACTGTTGCGTACCGTAGAAAGTCTGTGGGCGATGACAAAGACGGTACGTCCCATCATCAGGTTATCCATGCCCTCCTGAACCAGCGCCTCCGTTCTCGTATCGATCGAACTCGTCGCCTCGTCAAGGATCATCACAGGAGGATCAGCGACAGCTGCTCTCGCGATGGAAATGAGCTGTCTCTGCCCCTGCGAAAGGCTGGCGCCGTTGCCGGTCAGCATCGTATTATAACCTTCCGGAAGTCTCTGGATAAAATCATCCGCATTCGCAAGCCTTGCAGCCGCCATACATTCTTCATCGGTGGCATCCAGCCGTCCATAACGGATATTCTCCATAACCGTACCCGTAAAGAGATTCACATCCTGAAGAACAACGCCGAGAGACCGCCTGAGATCCGGTTTCCGGATCTTTGTGATATTGATCCCATCGTACCGGATCTTGCCGTCCGGAATATCATAAAACCGGTTGATCAGGTTCGTGATGGTCGTCTTACCGGCACCGGTGGCGCCGACAAACGCGACCTTCTGGCCCGGCTTGGCAAACACGGACACGCCGTGCAACACCTCGTGGTCGGGCGTGTAGCCAAAGTCGACGTTGTCCATGACCAGGTCGCCGCGCAGCGGCACGTACTCGATCTCGCCGGTTGCGCGGTGCGGATGTTTCCACGCCCACATGCCGGTGTGGTGGTCGGCCTCCTCGAGCTGCCAGGTGTCGGGGTTCACCTGAGCGTTGACGAGCGTCACATAGCCTTCGTCGGCTTCGGGCTTCTCGTCGATGAGCTCAAAGATGCGGTCGGCGCCGGCGAGGCCCATGACCACGGCGTTGATCTGCTGCGAGATCTGGCCGATCTGTCCGCAGAACTGCTTGGTCATGTTGAGGAACGGCACCACGACGGCGATGGACAGCGCCATGCCCGAGATGCTCAGGTTGGGCACGCCCAGCGCCAGGAAAATGCTGCCTGCCAGTGCGACCAGCACGTAGAGCAGGTTGCCCAGGTTCATAAGGATGGGCATGAGGATGTTGGCGTACATGTTGGCCTTTTGCGAGACCTCGAAGAGCTTTTCGTTGCGCTCGTCAAAATCGGCCTCGGCGGCAGACTCGTGGCAGAATGCCTTGACGACCTTCTGGCCGTTCATGACTTCCTCGATATGGCCCTCGACAACGCCGAGCTCGGTCTGCTGCGCAATAAAGAAGCGCGCGGAGTTGGAGCCGAGCAGCTTGGTCATAAAGGTCATAAAGGCGACGCCCGCCACAATGACCAGGCACATCCACACGCTGTAGTACAGCATGATAAAGAACACCGTGACGATGACGATGGTCGTCATGAGCAGGTTGGGCAGCGACTGGCTGATCATCTGGCGCAGCGTGTCGATGTCGTTGGTGTAGTGGCTCATGATGTCGCCGCGCTGGTGCGTATCGAAGTAGCGGATCGGCAGGTCCTGCATGCGGTTGAACATCTTCTCGCGCAGCTTCTCGAGCGATCCCTGCGTGACGATGGCCATGGCGCGGTTCCAAAAGAGCGAGGACAGGATGCCGACGCCGTAGATGCAGGCGAGGGTGGTCACGAGCTGTGCGATCTTGGGCTGTGCGGCTTCCCAATCGCCCGACTGCCACGATTCGCTAATAATCTGCAGGGCGCTCTGAAGGAAGGTCGCGCCGATGGAGTTGATGATGGCGCAGAGCACCACGCCGACGACGACGAGGGGCAAAAGCACGGGGTAGAAGCCAAAGAGCGTCTTGATGAGGCGCGACATGGTGCCGCCCTTGCGGTTGAGCGCGCGCTCGGCGGTCGTTGCCTTACTCATGTGCCTCGCCTCCTTCCTGGGTCTGAGCTTGTGTTGCGGATGCCTCGGTGTCGGCCTCGACGGCCTCTTCGCCCTCGGCAGACATCTTGTTCTGCGAGGTAAAGGTCTCGCGGTAGATCTCGCTCGTCTTAAGCAGCTCATCGTGGTTGCCGATCTGCGCGATGCGGCCGCCCTCCATGACGATGATGCGATCGGCGTCCTGCACGGAGCTGATGCGCTGGGCGATGATGAGCTTGGTCGTGTTGGGCAGATAGCTTGCCAGCCCTGCGCGAATCTTGGCGTCGGTCTTGGTGTCGACGGCGCTGGTGGAGTCGTCCAGGATCAAGATCTTGGGGCGACGCAGCAGGGCACGCGCAATGCACAGGCGCTGCTTCTGGCCGCCGGAAACATTGGAGCCGCCCTGCTCGATCCAGGTGTCGTAGCCCTTGGGGAAGCCGTCGACAAACTCATCGGCGCAGGCCAGATGTGCCGCCTCGCGGACTTCCTCGTCGGTGGCGTTCGGGTCGCCCCAGCGCAGATTCTCGGCGATGGTGCCGCTAAACAGCACGTTTTTCTGCAGCACCATGGCCACCTGGTGGCGCAGGGCGTCCAAGTCGTAGTCGCGCACGTCCATGCCGCCCACGCGCACGGTGCCCTCGGTGGCGTCGTACAGGCGGGCGATGAGGTTAACGAGCGTGGACTTGGCCGAGCCGGTACCGCCGATGATGCCGATGGTTTCGCCGCTCTTAATGTGCAGGTCGATATCGTCGAGCGCCTGGCGCTTTGCATGCGCGGAATACTTAAAGCTCACGTGGTCAAAGTCGATGGAACCGTCGGTAACCTCGAGCACGGGCTCGGCGGGATCGGCGATCGTGGGCTCGGCGGCCAGCACCTCGGTAATGCGGTGCGCCGATTCGTCGGCCATGGTCACCATGACAAAGATCATCGACAGCTGCATCAGGCTCATGAGGATCGCGAAGCCATAGGTAAAGATCGAGGAGAGCTGGCCCACGTCGAACAGCGTGCCCTGGCTCGTGATGATGAGCTTGGATCCCAGGTAGATGATGACGACAAATGCGCCGTTGACGCAGATGTTCATCATGGGGTTGTTAAAGGCGAGCAGCTTCTCGGCGCGGGTGAAGTCCATCTGGACGTCGCGCGCGGCGGTGGCGAACTTCTCCTTCTCAAAGTCTTCGCGCACATAGCTCTTGACCACGCGCATGCCGGTGACGTTTTCCTCGACGGACTCGTTAAGGGCGTCGTACTTGTGGAACACGCGCGAGAAGATGGGGCGCACCTTAAAGATGATAAAGAACAGTCCAAAGCCCAGCAGCGGAATGATGACCAGGTAGACCATGGCGACGCTGCCGCCCATGATAAATGCCATGGTAAAGGCGAAGATCAATACCAGCGGCGCGCGCACGGCGATGCGGATGATCATCATAAAGGCCTGCTGCACGTTGTTGATGTCGGTGGTCAGGCGCGTGACGAGCGAGGAGCTCGAGAACTCATCGATGTTGGCAAAGCTGAACGTCTGGATCTTGTAGAACAAGTCGTGACGCAGGTTCTTGGCGAAGCCGCAGCTCGCATGGCTGCAGGTGATGCCGGCGGCGGCGCCAAAGGCAAGCGACGTCAGCGCGATGAGCACCAAAAAGCCTGCGGTGGGAAGCATCTCGGCTACGGTGGCGCCGTCTTTGATGGCGTCGATCAGGTTGGCGGTGATAAATGGAATCAGCATCTCGCAGAGCACCTCGCCAAGCACGAGCAACGGCGTGGCAACGGTGACTTTCATATAGTCGCGGATGCTGCCCATGAGGGTTTTAATCATCCAGTTCCTCCCAGGTTACACGGATTTTCTCGAGCATTTCGGCGAGGTCCTCGCGCTCGTCGTGGGTGAGCGCGCTAAAGGCCTGTTCTCTAAAGCGGATGCGGGCCGCCTGGTCGATGCGGGCGTTTTCCCGGCCGGTTTCGGTCAGGCGAATGGTGAGCTGCCGTCGATCCTTGGGGTTACGGCTGCGCTCGATGAGACCGTTGACCTCGAGCTTGGACAGGATCTCGGAAAGCGACCCCGGCTTGAGGTCAAAGTGCATGCCGAGTTCCTGCTGCGACATCTCGCCGCCGGGCTGCTTGGCCAGCAGGCAGATGATGGGCGCCTTGCCGGACACGCCTCCGCCATGAAAATGCATGTAATGGCCGCAAAAACCCAGGCCGCTCAGGATGCGCTTGGCGAGTTTGTCTTCGGCACTGACCGCTTCGGGTACATCCGCCGGCTGTGACGGGTCGCCGCCGGGCTCGTGCGAACAAAGGTTAAGAGGTTCATCGCACATGAATTAGTGTTGCTCCTTTCTTTAGTTAGGTAGTGGAATTGTTTTGTGCCTAACCAATCTAGGAGCATGAGAAATGAATGTCAAGGTACCAAACTTATTAAGTTACGGCGTTTTGCCAAACGCCGTAACCGCTCGACGTTGCAAACGTTCCTAAGCGGCAATCTGGCGTTCAATCGTCGGGCATGGCCAAAAGGCCTATGCCCTCCTCTTTCACGTCACCTTGCTCGCTTAGGAACGCTTTCGCTGTCCGTCCTCAATCTGCAGCGCTGCCTCGGTTGGCATTTGAGTGATCCGTGGGGGACGGAGGAAAACGAATCATTTTGGGCTGCGGTGACACCCTTTCGAAGTTGCTTTGTCCAAAACTATGCCGGATTACTACGATGAATTCGAAATATCAGACCTCGGCATTGTTTTTCGTAAAATCACAAGCTGTCTACCTGCGGTTTTGCCGGAGTGCAATTCGTTGTGGTTGGAGGCTAACGGTTTATCGTAGTAATCCGGCATAGTTTTGGAATGGTAGTAAATAGATGGCAGCTACTGTGCCGCTACCGCCGCGATTTTGCCTCCCATTTCCGTAACCTTTCCGCAACAATGTGCCCTCCTCGGCGCCTGCGCCCGCTTGCAACGTCCCCTGCGCTACACTTAGTCGCACTGTGGCGCCGTCGCGTCGCACCCGACCCAAGGGGGACACTCATGAAGAACACTCAGCTGCTGCTGATCAACGATATGTGCGGTTACGGCAAGGTCGCGCTTTCTGCCATGCTGCCGGTGCTGTCGCACATGGGCTATCGCATCCACAACCTGCCGACGGCCCTCGTATCCGATACGCTCAACTACCCCAAGTTCTACATCCACGACACCACGGAGTATGTCCGCCAGAGCCTCGCCATCTGGGAGGAACTCGGCTTTGAATTCGACGCCATCTCGACCGGCTTTATCGTGACCGAAGAAGAGGCGCGCATCATCTCGGACTTTTGCCACCGCCGCGCGCAAAAGGGCACCAAAGTGTTCGTCGACCCCATCATGGCCGACAACGGCAGGCTCTACGCTGGCGTGCCCGAGTCGACCATCGGCCTTATGCGCAGCCTGGTCGAGTGCGCCGACTACGCGGTGCCCAACTATACCGAGGCGTGTCTGCTCACCGATACGCCTATGGCCGAGCAGATTACGGCCGACGAGGCTCGTACGCTCGTGGATGCCATGCTCGCGTTGGGCGCCAAGTCGGTGGTCATCACGAGCGCAAAGGTCGACGGGGCGAGTGCCGTTATCGGCTACGACCATGTGGCGGGAGAGTACTTTACGATTCCCTTTGAGCTGATCCCGGTGTATTTCCCGGGCACGGGCGATACGTTCTCGTCGGTGCTCGTGGGTCGCGTTATGGCCGGCTGGAGCCTGCAACGTGCGACGACCGACGCTATGCGTGTGGTGGCCGAGCTTATCGAGCGCAATGCCGACCAAGAGGACAAGTCGGCCGGCCTTCCCATCGAGGCCTGCCTGGATGTGATTGACCATGAGTAACGCCGGCGAGGGCGGCGTCAAGCCTGCGGGCGAGAGCAAGCCGTTCGGTGCGCCGCGGGGCAAGCGTCCGCGTATCCGCGTGAGCTGCGTGGACCAGCTGGGTGCGTGTCGCTGCCACCATGGTCATAAGCCGGGCGATGTCTTTGACTTCGACCGAGACCGCGGCAAGATGTGCGCCATGGCCTGCCATGTGGGCTTTCCCTATATCGATATCCTGCGCTACGGCGGAACCGTGCCTGGCAACGAGCCCGGTACGGCAAAGTTCTGCTGCCCCGAGGTCGATACGCTGAACGTTTGGCTTGCCGAGGTCGTCGACGAGTAGCTGAGCGCAATGTGACAAAGGGACAGTTCTTTTGTCACATTCGCGGGTGGTGTCCCTTCTTTTTGCTTATAATCTCAAATCTCTACATTTCATCAGATTTTAGGTTCTAAAAATTCTGCGTTTCATCGATAATCAAGCGTATAAAACTTTGCATTTCATTTGATGACACCGAGGGGAGAGCCTATGCTGCGCAGGAAAATAGCGGCAGAGCTGGAGCGTTGGCTGAAGTCTTCCGAGCAAAAGGCCTTGTTCATTACGGGTTCTCGCCAGATTGGCAAAAGCTATTCGATTCGCGCATTTGGCAAAGCCAACCATGCAACCTACATCGAGCTTAACCTCATGGAAAACCGCCAGGCAAAAGATGCTCTTCTCGAGGCGCGGAATGCCGATGATTTCATCAGCAGGGTGACGCTTCTTTCGGGAAAGTCGATTGCGCCAGGCAAAACGCTCGTGTTTATCGATGAGGTCCAAGAGGCCCCCGACATCATGACGATGGCAAAGTTCCTTGTTGAGGACGGGAGGTGCCGCTGGGCGTTTTCGGGGTCAATGCTCGGGACTCAGTTCAAGGGCGTCAGGTCCTATCCCGTGGGGTATGTCCACGAGCTTAGGATGTTCCCGCTCGATTTTGAGGAGTTTTGCTGGGCAACCGGGGTGAGCGAGGGGGCTCGCCAAACGATACGTGACGCGTGTATCAGCGAGAGGCCCGTTCCTGATTACATTCATGACGCGATGATGGCAAACTTCAGGACCTATACCGTTGTCGGCGGAATGCCGGAGGTCGTGCAGCGTTTCCTTGACACGCAGGGCGACCTTGCCTCTGTTCGTCAGCTACAGTCAGAGCTCAACGAACAGTACCGGCGGGATATCTCCAAGTATGCAAGCGGGCGAGCCCTTCAGGTGCAGAGCATTTACGATCAGCTCCCTATTATGCTCGAGGGCGAAAACAAGCGCTTCGTGCTCAATTCCATTGACCCCAAGGCTCACTACGAGAAGTATCAGCGAGATTTTGTATGGCTTGTCGATGCCGGCGTTGCTCTCAAAGCCGATATCGTAACCGAGCCAAAATCGCCCTTGCTCAAGACGGCACGGCCATCGCAGTTCAAGCTATATCAATCGGATACGGGCATGTTGATGGCGCGCTACCCCGTCGGAGTCGCCCAAGCGGCGTATCTTGATAGCAAGGAGCCCAATCTGGGCGGCATTTACGAAAACGTGGTGGCCCAGCAGCTGGCTGCCCAAAATCGCCAGCTTTACTACTATCAGACAAAAAAGCGCGGTGAAGTGGACTTTGTGGTCGATGGACCGGATGGGACGGCTGTTCCGATCGAGGTTAAATCGGGCTCCTATTACCACGCGCACGCTGCGCTCGGTCATGTGCTTGATACGGCTGAATATGGCGTAAGGCTCGGGATTGTTTTCTCGAGAGGCAACGTTGAGCGCAACGGAGCGGTTCTCTATTTGCCGCTATATGCGACCTGGGCCCTTTCGGATGTTTTGGGCGACTCCTGCGCCGAGGGGATAAAGCTGGAGGTCAAGCCGGTCTAGGGCTAGTTCCGGATGTGACAAAGGCGTGGCCCGCGACCTCGATTGCCTACAGCTGCTCGAGCATAGCGGTGCAGCCGTCGAGTACGTCGCGGTAGGTGGCATCGAAATTGCCGGTGTACCAGGGGTCGGCCACGTCGCCGGGGCGCTCGGTCCAATCGAGCATGCGCGTAATCTTGCCGTCGGGGTCGTCGCCAAAGATGCGACGCAGGCCACGCGCGTTCTCGTCGTCCATATAGACAATGTGGTCCCAGTCGCCATACTCCGCGCGACGCACCTGACGTGCACGATGTGCGACGACGGGAATCCCGACCTCGCGCAGCTTGGCAACGGTACCGTGGTGTGGCGGGTTGCCGATCTCCTCGGTCGAGGTCGCAGCGGAGTCAATGACAAACTCGCCCGCGCGCCCGGCGCGCCGCACCAGCTCGGTAAACACCGACTCAGCCATCGTCGAGCGACAGATGTTGCCATGGCAGATAAACAGTATGCGTTGCATGAGCGGTTTCCTTTCTAGGCGGTCGTGCAGGGCTTACAGACTGCTCTTGAGGCAGTTTGCTCCAATAAAGCCCGCTGCGTACAAGGGGAGGTGGCGTA
>CALINZ010000328.1 GCA_938045085.1 uncultured Collinsella sp.
GAGGGCGATTTGCCGTCGTCCCTGTTGGCGGCGCTTGCCGTCGATGCCTTGGGTCCTCGTAACGTAATTGGCTTAGTGCTGGGGCGCAACCGCATCTTTACGCCGGCGCAGGAGGAGGCCGAGGCCGCCCGCTGTTCTGCTGTTCGCTCAATCGCTGAGCGTCTGCACATTCGCACCGTCGAGCGCGATGCGCCGGATGCGGAGCGCGTGCTCGACCGCGACGTGTCGGCGGGCGATGCCGAGCGCCTGCGTTCGCGCGCGCTGGGCCTGATGCTCGAGGATACGGCGCTCGAGCTGGGCGCCATGGCGTTGAGCCCGCTTTCCAAGACTGAGTATGCACTGGCGGCGCCCGCGCTGTCCGGCGGCTACCAGGGCGATTTTGCGCCCTTTGGCGACGTGTATCTGTCGACGCTCGAGTTTGTGGCACGCGTGCGCAACCGCACCTCGGCCGTGGTGCCCCAAGAGCTCGTGACGCTCAACGCGGTAGAGGATTGCATGGATCGCGTGCTGGCGCAGGCACTCTCGGCGCTCGCCGGCCCGGTTGATATGCTCGATCGCGCGGCGCAGCTGCTGGGCGGGCTTGAGCCGGGCGAGGTCGATGGTGCGCTCGAGTCGCACGTGGACCGCAACCGCCCCTTTGATGACATCCCGATGGCCGCCGCCAAGCCCGAGGCCTGCTCGCTGCTGCTGATGCTCGTGCGCCAAGGTGAGGCTGCTCGTCGCATGCTACCGACGGCGCCGATCGTTTCGGCCCGTTCGTTTGCCGAGCGCGCCTGGCCGTACATGCTTGCGTGGTCCGATCTGGGGCTCAACGGTAAGGAGCGCATGGCGGTTGATTCGCTGGCGCGCGCCGAGGTGCGCCGTTTTGCCGACGACGATACGAGCGACCGTATGCGCGGCGAGATGATGGGCTTATTAGGCGAGCTGTTGGGTATTTCGCCCGAGCAGATGGAAGAGCTGCGCTCCGAGGACGGTCAGCGTCGTTTGCATGAGGGTATGAAGAAGTTTGAGGGCGAGGTTCAGGACGCCATCGATAAGATGATGGGCGGTCAGGGCGGCTCGCAAGGTGGTCCCCAGGGTGGTCCGATGCCGCATCCGCCGGTGGATCCCCGTCAGTTTCCCTTTTTCTCGCAGAACTAAACTGGGGATGGGATTTGCTCCCAACCCCGATACTTCAACTAAGCATCTTGACCCCGTTGTGTTATTCTAGAACAGACGTTCGTGAATAGTGCGCGGAGCCTTGTCTCGCGCCGGGCTTTTGGCGAGGGGAGGTCGGCTTGGTCATTTTGGGTATCGACCCCGGTTTGGCCCATACAGGTTGGGGGATTATCGAGGAGCGGCGTGGCGAGGTTCGCTGCCGTGCCTACGGTTGCATCGAGACCAGCGCGGGCAGCCCGCTCGCGGTGCGCCTGTCGCATATCGCCCGTGACCTTAAGGATGTCGTCGAGCGTTATCGACCCGACACAGCTGCTGTCGAGAGCATCTACTTTGGCGCCAACGTTCGTTCGGCCATCCCCACGGCGCATGCCCGCGGTGCTGCGCTTGTGGCGCTTTCGGAGTGCGCGCTCGAGATTGGCGAGTACACGCCCATGCAGATCAAACAGGCCGTGGTGGGCACCGGCGCCGCGGACAAGCGACAGGTCGCCTACATGGTACGCACGCTAACACAGCTCGACCACGACCCGCATCCCGACCATGCCGCCGATGCCCTGGCCTGCGCCATCTGCCACGTAAACCTCAGCCGCACCCGCGCCCTCACCGGTGGCGAGTTCTATCAACAGAGAGGAACCGGATACTGATGATTTCCCAGCTCCACGGAACGCTTGTCGAGGCCACGATGAGCTCTGCTGTCGTCGATGTGTCGGGCGTTGGCTTTGAGCTCGGCATTTCGGGCAGCACTGCGGCCACGTTGCCGACGCCCGGTGGCGAGGTCCGCCTCTACACGCGTATGCAGGTGCGCGAGGACGCCATGACACTTTTCGGTTTTTCCTCTAAGGATGAGCGCACGATGTTCGATCGGCTCGTGTCTGTCTCGGGCGTTGGTCCGCGCTTGGCGCTCGCCGTGCTTTCCACCTATACCGTGGGGCAATTGTATTCGCTGGTGATGGCCGAGGACGACAAGGGCATGGCCAAGGTGCCCGGTGTGGGCAAAAAGACAGCTCAGCGTCTGATCCTGGAGCTCAAGAGTACCTTTGCCAAGGACAAGGGCTTTGTGCCGGTCGACGTGATTCCCGGACAGGTTGCGATGCCCGTGCCCGCTGCCGCTCCCTCGGCGATCGATGATGCCTGCGCGGCGCTCCTTTCCATGGGCTTTAGCCCGCAGGAGACCGATGTTGCCCTGAGCGGGTATGATGGGCAGAATATGCGTGTCGAGGATCTGCTCGGCGCGGCGCTTAAGCGACTTGGAATGGATGCGTGATGTGGGAAGCCGATGACTCTCAGGACCTGTGGGCGACGCCCGGCAACTCGCCGGCGGCATCCATGGCGCATGGCGAGCGCATGGTGGGCTCGGAGCTGACGCCCGAGGACCTCGATGTCGACCGTACCCTGCGCCCCCAGCGCCTGGACGATTACTGCGGCCAGGAGCATATCAAGCAGAGCCTGCGCGTGTTGATCGAAGCGGCGCAGAGCCGTGGCGAGACGCTCGACCACGTGATCTTCTCGGGCCCTCCGGGTCTGGGCAAGACCACGCTGGCTACGGTTATCGCCAACGAGCTGGGCGCTCAGATCAAGACCACGAGTGGCCCTGCCATCGCGCGCACGGGCGACCTAGCGGCCATCCTTACTAACTTGCAGCCGGGTGATGTGCTGTTTATCGACGAGATCCACCGCCTCAACCGTTCGGTCGAGGAGGTCCTGTACCCCGCGATGGAGGACTTTGCCCTCGA
>CALINZ010000329.1 GCA_938045085.1 uncultured Collinsella sp.
CCAATAGCTCTCGATGCCGCGGAAATGGTCGATGCGGACGACGTCGAAGTTCTCTCCCGCCGCGCGCAGACGGCGCATCCACCAGGAGAAGCCATCCTGCTCCATGCGCTCCCAGTCGTAGATGGGGTTGCCCCAGTACTGGCCGGTGGCCGAGAACTGGTCGGGCGGCGTGCCGGCGACGCTCACGGGATTGCCGGCGGCGTCGATCTTAAAGAGCTCAGGCGTCGCCCACATCTCGACGGAGTCACGCGAGACATAGATGGGCAGGTCGCCGATGATGAGAATGTCGCGCTCGTTGGCATAGGCCTTGAGGCGGCTCCACTGGCGATCGAAGAAGTACTGCGTCATCTGGTGGTAGAGCATACGCGCCGGATGGTCGGCGCAGACCTTGGCGGAAGCCTCGCCGCGGGTGCGGAGCTCCGCGGGCCACTCCCAAAACGCCTTGAGACCGCACTCCTCTTTGACGGTCATGAACTCACAGTAGGGGATGAGCCAGTCCTCGTTGGCCTGGATAAAGTCATCGAAATCGGCCGGCTTGTCGGCGGCAAAGCGCTCAGCGGCGCGGTCGAGAATCTGACGGCGGCCGCCAAAGATAGCACCGTAGTCGACATTGCTGGGGTCGGATCCCAGATACACGCCATCGATATCGCGCTGCTCCAGATACCCTGCCTCGATAAGCTCGGCAAAGTCGATAAAGTTGGGGTTGCCTGCGCGGGCCGAGAACGACTGATAGGGCGAATCGCCATAGCTGGTCGTCGTAAGGGGCAGAATCTGCCAGTAATGTTGTTTGCACGAGGCGAGAAAATCGACGAAGTCGTAGGCATTCCAACCAAAGCCGCCGATTCCGTATGGTCCGGGCAGAGATGAGACGGGCATGAGGACGCCGCTTGCACGCTCCATGAATGCGCTCACCAACCTTCTTGTTGTGGGGTCGGCCTGCCGATGGGTGTGCAGTCCGCCTCCGATGTTCTGATTCGATACGCCTATTGTAAAACATGTTGTTTAAACATGTACAGGCAAGATAAAAAAGTTGGTCGATTTTCGGCGAATGGTTACATGCCATGAAAAAGCCCCGACCTCACAACGTGAGATCGGGGCAAGAGCGGTATGTAGGTTTTTGCTACTCGGCGTCGGCGAAGCCGTTGGGGTTGTGGCTCTGCCAGTTCCAGCTATCGCGGCACATGTCCGCGATGTCGTACTGGGCCTTCCAGCCCATCATGCGCTCGGCCTTGGAGGCATCGCACCAGTTGGCAGCGATGTCGCCGGCGCGGCGCTCGCGGATCACGTAGGGCAGCTCCTTGCCACAAGCCTTGGAGAAGGCGGCGACGACCTCGAATACCGAGGTGCCGGTGCCGGTGCCCAAGTTAAAGATCTCGACGCCGGTCTTGCCGTTCATCCAGTTAAGGGCGGCAACGTGACCAGAGGCCAGATCGCACACGTGGATGTAGTCGCGCACGCCGGTGCCGTC
>CALINZ010000330.1 GCA_938045085.1 uncultured Collinsella sp.
TCGATACCGTTCGCGACTACGTCAAGCTCTGCGGCATGCTGTCCATTCCATTTTTGGCCGTCGTTGCCATGGGCGACTTGGGCTCGGGCCTGGTCGTGCTGGTTTCGGGCGCCATCGTCATTTGTATGAGCGGTGCACGCCGCGAATGGGTGCTGTCGACCTTGGCCCTGCTCGTGGGGCTGGTGGCCCTCGTCCTGGCGCTCGATTCGGTCTTTGATTCGTTGCTCGGCCACGATGTGCTCATCAAGCAGTACCAGATGAACCGTCTGACGGTCTTTATCGACCCCGATAATGCCGATTCGGACGATGCCTACAACCTGCAGCAGTCGCTTATCGCCGTTGGCTCGGGCGGCTTCTTTGGTAAGGGTTTGGGCCATGCGACGCAGTCGGCCGGCGGCTTTCTGCCTGAGTTCCACACCGACTTCGTCTTCGCCTTCCTGTCCGAGACCTTTGGCTTTTGCGGTTCCTTTTTGCTCCTGTGCCTCTACGTGCTGTTGATCTTTTCGACGATTCGCGTCGCCTTTAAGTGCGAGTCCCTGTTTTTGCGTCTTTCGTGTGTTGGCATCGTTGGCATGTGGGCGTTCCAGACCTTCGAAAACATCGGCATGTGCATCGGCATGATGCCGATTACCGGTATTCCGCTACCGTTTATTAGCTTCGGTTCGTCTTCGATGATGATTCAGCTGCTGACGGTGGGTATCGTACAATCCATATGGCGGCATCGTTCGGGCGCCGCGTAACCGCTGGAGGGGTTTGCTATGAAAATTCCCGTAGATAAGCTGACCCGCGCTTTTAAGATGGGCGCGTCCGTTAAGAAGGATTCCGATACACCGGTGCGCGTCTCGGTCTATCTGGATTCGTCCGCCTCGCGCTTTCTGGCCGAGACGGTGCGTGATGCCTTTGTGCCGCAGACGACCTCGGGCATTGTGCGCGTCGAGCGTCTGGGGGAGGAGCGAATAGCTCCAAAGACCGATACCGATGTGGTGCTGGTGCTCTCGTGTGGTTCCGACCGCTTGGAGAGTGCCGTGCAGGAGCTCGTGATCGCCGGCGCGCCCGTGTGCGTGCTTGCCGAGTCTGCTGTGGAGGTGCCGTTTATCGAGGAGTCCACGCCCATGCTTGGCGTGGTAGCGGCAACCGATAAGACGTATCTGCTCGAGACGCTTGCCCGCTGGATTCTCGATCGCACGGACAAGGAAACGGCTTTTGCGTCGAACTTTGCCTTCATGCGCATCGCGGCGGCCAACCG
Source organism: uncultured Collinsella sp. (assembly GCA_938045085.1). Taxonomy (GTDB): domain Bacteria; phylum Actinomycetota; class Coriobacteriia; order Coriobacteriales; family Coriobacteriaceae; genus Collinsella. The sequence goes on from CALINZ010000330.1 coordinate 1,247, forward strand.
TATCATCACCTCGTGCGCGCTCACCAATATGGCGACCGGTGCGCTGGTGTTTTTGCCGGGCGCCGATTATCCCGTTATGGCGCTGGCGCAGGTGGGCATGCTCTTTGAGCTCGCTGCCGTCTTTGGACGCGGCATTAAGCCCGAGCGCGGCTACGAGGTCGCCGGCGTGCTTGCCGGCGGTCTTGTGATCCGCGCGGTCACCCGCGCGCTCGTCAAGCAGACGCCGCATATTGGGTTTGCCGTCAAGGCGCTCGCTGCCGCCGCGGGCACCTATGGCATGGGCCGTGCGCTCGTTTCGCTCTACGAGCGCGATGTTGACTACGGCCGTGCCAACGAGGTGGTCGCTGCCACGTTCTCCCGCGTTCGCAATCTGGTGACCACGGTCGCGGGCGCTACCCGTCCTATGGCGTCCTACCAAGACGCATCCGATCTCGCTGCTTAGGGGTTTTCCGTTGCGCGTTGCATACCAAGACTGTTTTCATTTAATTGAGCCGTTGCTCGCCAAGGTCGAGAAGCCGAGCCGCTATATCGATCACGAGTGGGGCACGCTTTCCAAGGCCGATGCCGACTACCGTTGCTGCCTGATCTACCCGGATGTGTACGAGGTCGGTCTGCCCAACCAGGGTATCGCCATCCTCTACAACATCCTTAACCAGGCCGAGGGCATCTCCTGCGAGCGCGGCTATGTGCCGTGGCCCGATATGGGTGACGCCATGCGCGAGGCAGGCATTCCGCTGCTCTCGCTCGAGGGTGCAGCGCCGGTCGCTTCGTTCGATATCGTCGGCCTGCATGTGCCGCACGAGATGGCGGTGACGAACTTCCTCGAGGCACTCGACCTCGCTGGCATTCCGCTGTTAGCGGCCGACCGCACCGAGGACGACCCCATTATCATCGCCGGCGGCCCCTCGGTGTACAACCCCGAGCCGTACGCGGCCTTCTTCGATGTTATCCTCATCGGTGAGGGCGAGGAATCGCTGCTCGAGACCTGCCAGCTGCATCGCCGCCTGCGTGACGAAGGAGTCCCGCGCGCGCAGATTGTCGAGCAGCTTGCATCTATTGCCGGCAACTACGTGCCGTCACTCTATGAGGTTCGTCACGACGAGCCTTGCTCGCCGCATGGCTACACCGTGCCGCGTGAGGGCAAGGATGCGCCGACCGTGGTCTACAAGCGCGTCGTCGAGGATTTCGGCGCCACGAATCCGCTGTCGCAGTCGTGCGTGCCCTATGCGCAGCTGGTTCACGACCGCCTGTCTATCGAGATCCTGCGCGGCTGCGCCCGCGGCTGTCGTTTTTGTCAGGCCGGCATGACGTATCGCCCGGTGCGCGAGCGCTCGGCCGACCAGATCGTCTCGTCGGTGATTCAGGGTCTGGAAAAGACCGGCTATGACGAGGTGTCGCTGACCTCGCTCTCCACGACCGACCACTCCTGCATTCGCGACGTGCTCGGCAGGCTCAACCGTCGCCTGGAGGATACGGGTATTCGCGTGTCTATTCCGTCGCAGCGCCTGGATTCGTTTGGCGTGGATATGGCCGAGTCGGTCGCCGGCGAAAAGAAGGGCGGCCTGACGTTCGCGCCCGAGGCCGGCAGCCAGCGCATGCGCGACATCATTAACAAGAACGTGACCGAGGAGGACCTGGACCGTGCGGCCAAGGCGGCCTTCGAGGCCGGCTGGAACCGCATGAAGCTCTACTTTATGATGGGCCTTCCCGGCGAGCGCGACGAGGACATCGTGGCCATCGCCAATCTGGCCGATCACGTGCTGGAGCTCGGTCGTTCCGTGGTGCCCAAGGCTCGTCGCGGCTCGATCTCGGTGTCGATCTCGGTTTCGGTCTTTATCCCCAAGGCCGCCACGCCGTTTCAGTGGTGCCCGCAGCTCGACTATGAGGACGTCAAGCGTCGCCAGAAGTTGCTTATCACGAGCGTTCGCAACCGTGCCGTCCGCGTGCATTACCACGATGCCGAGACCTCGCTCATCGAGGCCGCGCTGTCCCGCGCCGGTCGTGACATGACGCCCGTCATCATCGACGCTTGGCGCTCGGGCTCTCGCTTTGACGCCTGGGTAGAGCATTTCTCGCTCGATAACTGGAAGGAGGCTGCTGCCAAAAACGGCATCGACCTCAATGAGCTCGTGCACCTGCCCTACGAGTTGGACTGGCGCCTGCCGTGGGAACACGTGAGCCCCGGCTGCACGCGCGGCTTCCTCGAGCGCGAGTACCGCCGCTCGCTCGAGGGCGTCACGACTCCCGACTGCACCCGCACGTCGTGCACCGGCTGCGGGATCTGCCCCACGCTCCACGCCAAGAATGTATTGATGGGTGATCGCGCATGAGTGAGCGCCTGACCGACAACCCTTCGCTCTTTAGGCTTCGTGTTCGCTATGGCAAGCGCGATCGCCTTAAGTACCTGGGCCATCTCGAAGTGATCCATACCATTGAGCGTATCGTGCGCCGTGCGGGACTTCCCTATGCCGTCACGCAGGGCTTCTCTCCGCACATGCGCGTGGGCTTCTCTTCGGCGCTACCGGTGGGTACGTCGTCGACCTGCGAGTGGTATGACCTGTTTATGACCGAGTTCGTGGCGCTCGACGAGGCGTTTGGGCGCCTGGCTGCGGCGTCTCCGGCCGATCTGGCACCCATCGAGGCGGCGTACATCGACGTGCGCACGCCGGCCTTGACGGCGCAGCTCACGCGCCTGTCGTATCGCATCGATCTGCACTTGGATCCCGAGGCGCCCGTAAGCGCCGACGAGGTGCGT
>CALINZ010000331.1 GCA_938045085.1 uncultured Collinsella sp.
ATATTCGCGCTCACCGCTTCGATCATGTACGCCTGTGTGGCTCTCACAGTGTGCGCAATCGCGCAGGCGCTTCTTCGCATGTTGTCCAATGTGCTTGGAGCGCGCGGCGAGACGATATGCCGACTTCTCTCGAGCCTGACAAAATACGGAACTCTCATCGCTATGCTCTATTGGTGCCTCGGCGTTTTGGGTGTCGATACCGCAACGCTTTTAGCCTCGGCAGGTATCATCACGCTCGCCGTCTCCTTTGGAGCCAAAGACCTCATCACGGATATCTTATGCGGGCTCTTTATTATCTTTGAAGGCGAGTTCCGCGTTGGAGACGTCATCTCGGTTGGCGGCAATACCGGCACCGTTATGGAGATTGGTGTGCGAACCACAAAGATCAATGACGGCAACGGCAATGTCCTGCTCCTACGCAACAGCTCGATTTCGAATGTCACCAACATGACAAAACTTAATTCTTACGCCAGCATAGATATCACCATCCCGGTGGGAGAATCTCTACCCTATGTCGAAAAGGTGCTTAAAGACGAGCTCAAAAGCGTGCATGACCGCGTTCCCGCCATTATCGATGGCCCCTTCTACAAGGGCGTGGTCGACCTTAGCAGCACCGCTATGACCATTCGCGTTGTCGCCACCTGCAAGGAGACCGATCGCGGCAGCGTCATGCGTTCTTTGCGCCGTGAGGTAAAGCTCATGCTTTCCCGCCGCGACATCGCCCCCTATCAACTCGTTTTCGATCATTGCGATGCCGACGAGTCCGCTCCAAGGGAAGCTACCGCCGAAGAACTCGCCGAAGCGGACGAGTTTAACGAAGAACAGAAACTCGCCTCGCAAGACCTTGGTAACGAACCTACCAATCAGTAATTCATGGCACCGGGCAAAACCCGCACGGCGCCATTAAGGCTCAAGGGAAAGGAACTGAACATGAGCAACAACCGTAAAGTCCTAAAGGTCATGTCCATCATCTATCTATTGGGAGGTATTTTTAGCATCGCCGCGGGCGCGTTGGCACTCACCGCGGCTTCGGGCGACGCCAGCGGTGATCTCTCGGTTTACAGCGTTGTCGTCATCGTGATGGGCATCGTCGAAATCATCGCTGCCGTGCTGGGCATCCGCGCCTCAAATAACCCCAGCAAGATTGGTGTCGTTTGGGTCTGGGCTATCATTTGCCTGGTTTGTGCCGTTGTGAGCCTGCTGCTTTCCGAGCCCTTCTTGGGCGGAGTCGGCACCAGCGCCACCGATGTCACCGCCGTGGTCGTAAGTGCCGTGTACTTCGTTTTCGCCAACCGCGTTAAAAAGGAAAGCCAGGAGCGCCTGAGCTAGGGTATCTGACCCGCCTGCACAGAGCGCTGTATATGAAAGCCGCCCTCCGCTTCTCGAGCAAACAAGAAACGGAGGGCGGCTTACTGTGGATGGTCTTTGCATTCATTCGATTGCCACGGCACGGTGCAATCGACAGCATAAAGTCAGACACCCGAGCCGACAGCGGCAAGCGCGTCAACGGATGTGCTAGCGAGTAGCAGACCCGTTGGTACAGCCCACCATGCGAATCAAGTAGTTCTCTACGACGTGATAAGCTTGGGACTTTTCATCTTTAAGGGAAACTAAACACACCGGAACCGTCAGGGCCCCTTCGCCCACAATGGGAACAATCTCAAACCCACTAGCGACCTGACCAGGAACGGGAAGAATGGCATTTAAGAAATAGCCGCGCTCGGCCGCCAAAAACGCCCCAACTTGAGCGGGGCTATCGATAACGCGCGTCTCACCTAGGACATCGCGGCTTTTGTACTGCCAAAAAATCGAGTTGTTAAAGCTATCGAACGCTGTCGACTGTCCCACCGGATAGGAGCTCAGATCAGCCACAGTCACAAAGGGCCTCTTGCCGAGCGGATGGTCGGCGGCGACGAAAATGCCCGTGGGCAGGGTTCCCAGCTGCTCGCAGTCATCATTGGTATTGTCATATGTACCCACCGTAAGCAAGACATCGAGGTCGCCCTGCTCGAGCTCCTGCTGGGCAACTCCGGGATGCACAGTGCAAAACTTCACCCGCACGCGCACACCACGCATGATAAGCGCAGATAGCCCCTTATATAGCTTATCCTCGTTATCGAATGCGGGAGCGCACAGGCCAATCGAGAGTTCCGGCATCGCTTGCGGACCTGAAGCCGACGAGACGGTCAGGTCGCATCCAGACGGGTCAAAGTTTTCGACCTCGCGATATGCTTCGACGGCGGGGCGAGCCTTGGCATAAAAACTGCGACCGGCCTGAGTCGGCCTGACGCCGCTACTTCCACGCTCAAAAAACTGAACGTTAAAAAACTGCTCGAGCTCGCTAATTGACTTGGAAATGGCCTGAACGGTCACGTTGCGCTGGTGCGCCGCAGCAGTAAAACTCTTCGTCTCAAATACGGCGACAAAATAGCCGACCTGCTTGATATTCACCATT
>CALINZ010000332.1 GCA_938045085.1 uncultured Collinsella sp.
ACCGGCCTCGGCGGCAGCGGCGGCGACCTTCTTCATCATGACGGCGGGACCGCAGCTGGCGACGTAGTCGTAACCGCCCTCGCCGAGCAGCTCGGCGGCAGGATCGGTGCAGAAGCCGTGCGTGCCGAGCGAACCGTCGTCGGTGCACACGTCGACCGTGTCGCACAGAGCGCGGAACTCATCGATGCCCACGGCCTTGGACGCGGTGCCAAAGCCCAGGCACACGTCGACGGCCACACCCTGCTCGGCAAGCTTGCCGGCAAGGCACAGCACGGGCGGAACACCGATGCCGCCCGCCACGAGCAGCGCCTTCCTGGTGCCCTCGGGCACAAGCCAGCCGCGACCACCAGGGCCCAGCAGATTAGAGGTGGAACCGGGGGCCATCTGCGACAGACGACGGGTATCGTCGCCCACGACGGCGTACCACAGCTCGACGGTACCGGCCTGGGCGTCGGCGCGATAGAAGCTCAGGGGCACGCGAAGCAGCGAGGACGCATCGCCGGGCACGGCAATGTTCACAAACTGACCGGGCTTGAGCGCACTTGCAAGCTTGGGGGCCGAGATGACGAGCGAGAAGATGCCGTCGGCGATCTCCTGGTTCGAGACGACCTCGAAGTCGTGCATGCGTGCAGTGGAAGGTGTGGGCATAGACGCTCCAATCCCCCATGCGGTTGCATGGTCAAAACGAACAGAAAGCGCGGCACCGCAAGGGCACCGCGCACAAAAGCGATAAGGCTATACTAGCAGATGCAGCCGTCGGCGAGCGTCTGCTTACCGCCGACAAACACATCGGTGGCACGACCGGTAAGCGTGCGGCCGGCGAAACCGGAGTTCTCGGCGCGCGACTCGTAACCGTCCTCGCCGACCGTCCAGGTGGCGGACGCGTCGAACACGGTCAGGTCGGCAACGGAGCCCGCCTTGACCTGAACCTGATCGAGGCCCAGGATCTCACGCGGCTTGATGGCCATGAGCTCGACCATACGGCCCACGCTCATCTTGCCCGTGTTGACCAGCTCGGTGAGCACAAGCGACAGCGAGGTCTCGAGGCCGATCATGCCAAAGGGCGCAAGCTCGAACTCGCGGGCCTTCTCCCACGGGGTGTGGGGAGCGTGATCGGTGACGATAACGTCGACGGTGCCGTCGATGACGCCCTGGCGGATAGCCTCGGCATCCTCCTCGGTACGCAGCGGCGGGTTGACCTTGAGCGAGGTGTTGTAGGTCTCGTCCAGGTCGTTCTCGGTCAGGAACATATGGTGCGGGGTGGCCTCGCAGGTAACCTGAACGCCCGCGGCCTTACCGGCACGCACGATCTCCAGACCATGGGCGGTGGAGATGTGCTGGATGTGCAGCTTGGCACCGGTCAGCTTGGCGATCTCGATGTCGCGGGCGATCTGGAGCTCCTCGCCGGCAGCCGGCCAGCCCTCGAGAGCCAGACGGGTCGAGACCTTACCCTCGTTGATCTGGCCGTGGCCGACCAGGTCCTCGTCCTGGCAGTGGCTCATAAAGACCTTGCCGAACATCTTGCCGTAGTCCATGCAGCGACGGAGCATGCCCGCGCCCTGCACGCCGCGGCCGTCGTCAGTGAAGGCGACGGCGCCGTGGGCGACCATATCGCCCATCTCGGACATGGCCTCGCCCTTAAGACCGCGGGTCATAGCGCCCGACGGATAGACGCGGCAGTGACCGACCTCGGCAGCGCGCGACTTGACGAACTCCACGACGGTGCCGTTATCGGT
>CALINZ010000333.1 GCA_938045085.1 uncultured Collinsella sp.
TCTCGAACATCATGCCGAAGATCGACGACCGAGGTAGCGTCTTGTCGATTCGACCGGAAAGATCGGCAAAGGCGTTGCCGTTCAGAAACTCCTCGACGAACCCTGGACCATCATGGGAATACGCCCGTTCGATTCGCTCACGGGCGACATCGGAGCACATCGCCGCACCGTACACCGCAAGGTTTCCGCCCTTGGAATGACCTCCGCACAAAAGCGGCCCGTCGATCGCATCCGCCGCCTCGTCCACATAACGCGCCGCGGATTCCTGGGCCGGCACAGGACACCGGAACGCCATGTTAAAGTCCTCTTTCCAGCCCACAATCGTGCTGTCGGTCCCCCGGAAGGAAAGATAGCTAAACCCCGCCGGAAACCGGAACGCCATGGCTGCAAACTGCTCCGTCGCCACCACATCGCTCACGGCACGATAGCCGCAAACGTGCACGCCGCGGTATCTGGGATTTGCTGCCACGGCCTCCAACAAGGCCCTGCTTCCCTCTGGGTCCCACAAGTCGTCAATCATGTCCCGGTAGCACTCGGCACGCAGCAGTTCGCGTACGTCTAGGCCCTGCCAGTTCGTCAGCCCCGCCATATCACCCGGCAAGCGCAAATAGGACAACCACGCAAAGACCAGGCTATCCACCGCGCAGAACGGCCGCTCCTCAAAGGGATCAAACGCCGTCTGGACATAGGTCAAAAAATTAGGCGAATCCGACATGGCCCTCCCATCAACTATGGTGCATTGGAGTCAGGTTACTTTGCACCAAAAAGGCGCCCGGGCCGTGTGGACCCGGACGCCTTCATTGTAGCTTTTCGCTCTAGCGAGCTTGATTTAGCAGGAGAAGTCGACGCTGTCGATGATGTCCTTGAGGGCCTTGGCGGAGACGGTGAGCTCATGCTGCTCGTCGTCGTTCAGCGGCACGGGGACGCGGCAGACAACGCCGTCGCGGCCAACGACGGTCGGCATGGAGATGGCAAGATCGGACAGGCCATACTCGCCCACCATGAGCGAGGAGACAGGCAGAACGGTCTGCTCATCGCGCATAACGGCGGTGCAGATGCGCTTGACGGCCATGGCGACGCCATAGTAGGTGGCGTGCTTCTTCTCGATGATGGTGTAGGCGGAGTTCTTGACGTCCTCGGCGATGCGCTTCTCGGCAGCCTCATGCTCCAAGTGGCCGTGAAGCTCACAGAAGGTGTTCAGCGGAACGCCGGCAACCTGAGCGCTGGACCAAGCGACAAACTCGGAGTCGCCGTGCTCGCCCATGACATAGGCCTGGACATCGCGCGGGTCAACCTCGACGTGGGCACCAAGCATCTGCTGCAGGCGGCCGGTGTCGAGCACGGTGCCGGAGCCGATGACATGGCCCTCGGGCAGGCCAGACATCTTGATGGCAGCATAGGTCAGAACATCAACCGGGTTGGAGACGATTAGCAGAATGCCGTCGAAGCCGGACTTCTTAATCTCGGGAATAATGGACTTGAAGATGCTGACGTTCTTGTTGACCAGGTCCAGGCGGGTCTCACCGGGCTTCTGGGCAGCGCCAGCAGTGACGACGATCATGGCGGCGTCGGCGACATCGGAATAATCGCCGGCGTAGATCTTCATCGGCTCGGCAAACGTCATGCCGTGCGCGATATCCAGGGCCTCACCCTCGGCACGGTTCTTGTCCACGTCGATGAGGACCATCTCGGAGAACAGACCACTCTGCATCAGTGCGAACGCCGAAGACGAACCGACGAAACCGCAGCCGACAATAGCGACCTTCTTCTCGTTAACCATTAGAAACTCCCATCTCTCTCCACAAACAAGCCGCCCGGGAACGACCCGAGCGGCTTGTCGTAATCCCAATACATCCAATCGGGACTTTGATTATGCCCCTATTCGCAGCCAAAAATCGACCGTTTACCGAAATTGTTTGCAGTATTCGTAAAATAACTGCGCGAAATCGGTTTCGAGCTATTGACGAGTCGAAATAGGTTTCTAATACAGGCCCGCCTCGCGAATGGCCTCGACAGCCAAAGCGATCTGATCGGGCGGTAGGACCAGCGCCATGCGCACGTGTCCCTCGCCCGAAGGACCAAAACTCGCGCCCGGCGTCACCACAACGCCGGCCTTCTCCATGAGCTCCTCGCAAAACGCCATGGAATCGGTGCGACCACCGGGAAGCTTGGCCCACACAAACATAGAGCCATGCGCGTTGGGACGCTCCCAGCCCAGACCCTCAAGACCATCGCACAGGGCATCGCGGCGCTCCTGGTACTTCAGACGCTGCGCCTCGACCTCATCGCGCGGGCCATTAAGGCACGCGATGGCGGCCTTCTGGATCGGGAAGAACATGCCAAAGTCAATCTGGCTGCGCAGCTTGGCGAAGGCCGAGACCACATCCTCGCGACCGACCAAAAAGCCGATACGCGCACCGGTGACGTTAAACGACTTGGAGAGCGAGAAGAACTCAACGCCCACCTCGAGCGCGCCGGGATACTGCAAGAAGCTGCCGCCCGGCTCGCCGTCGAACACGATGTCGGAGTATGCGTTGTCATGGACGATGAGCAGGTCGTGCTCGCGGGCGAAAGCGATGATCTCCTCGTAGACCTCGGGCGTGCCCACCGAGCCGACCGGGTTCGCGGGCAGCGACACGATCATATACTTGGCACGATCGGCCACCTCGGGATCGATACCCGCCACATAGGGCAGGTAATTATGCTCGGCAACCAGCGGATAGTATTCGAGCTTGGCATCGGCGATCTTGGCACCCGCCTCAAAGACCGGGTAGCACGGATCGGGAACCAGAATGGTGTCACCCGGATCGAGCAGGGCCAGGCCCAAATGGCCCACGCCCTCCTGCGTGCCGTTGCACGACTGCACCATAGACGGCGTAATGCCCGAAACGCCAAAGCGACGCTCATAGTAATCGCACACGGCTTGCTTGAGTTCGGGCAGGTCGCGCAGGGCATACTTCCACATCTCGGGATCTTGGGCTGCCTGCGTGAGCGCCTCGACCACGTGGTCGTACGGCTTAAAGTCGGGCGTGCCCACGCTCATGTTGTAAATGGTCTTGCCCTGAGCCTTCAGCGCGAGAAGCTTGTTGTTGAGCGAGGCGAAGACCTCCGCGCCAAAGCGGTCGAGACGCTGAGATGCCTGCATGGTGCCACCTTTCGATATGAAAAACGCGGCGCTCCGACAAGAGCGCCGCGCGATACGGGCCATCAGATTGCAAAAGTGTAACGCTTGCAACCCCCGTATTGGTTCAATTTAGCCAACCTTAGTCAACTGGATTGAGCGCGTCGATCTGCGCAAGCCACAGACGCGAGCTAGCGTCACTCGGCATACGCCAATCGCCGCGCGGGCTGAGCGTCACCGAGCCCACCTTGGGACCATCGGGCAGGCAGCTGCGCTTAAACTGCTGGGCAAAGAAGCGACGGTAGAACGTACGTAGCCGCGTGTGGACGGTCTTGGCGTCGTAGACGCCCTTGAAGCTCTTGAGCGCCATGCGGTAGATCTTGCCCGGCTCAAAGCCAAAACGCAGCAGGTAGTAGAGGAAGTAGTCGTGCAACTCGTACGGGCCCACCAAATCCTCGGTCTTCTGCGCAATCTCGCCGTCGCCCGTGGGCGGCAGAAGCTCGGGGGACACCGGCGTATCGAGGATATCGAGCAAGACCTCGGCAATGCGCCCGCCAAAGACATCGGCGGCATAGCGTACCAGATGGCGCACAAGCGTCTTGGGCACGCTCGCGTTGACGGCGTACATGCTCATGTGGTCGCCGTTATAGGTAGCCCAGCCGAGCGCCAGCTCCGACAGGTCGCCCGTGCCAATGACAAAACCGCCAGCCTGGTTGGCCAGATCCATCAGAATCTGCGTACGCTCGCGCGCCTGGCTGTTCTCGTAGGTCACGTCCTGCACAGCTGGATCATGCTCAATGTCCTTGAAGTGCTGCTCCACAGCCGCGTGGATCGAAACCTCGCGGAAGCTCACACCCAGGTCGCGAGCGAGCGACTCGGCATTCGACTTGGTGCGATGCGTCGTGCCGAAGCCGGGCATGGACACGGCTGTGATACCAGTGCGCGGCAGCCCCAGTGCATCGAAGGCACGCACGGTCACAAGCAGCGCTAGCGTGGAGTCCAAGCCGCCCGAAAGGCCGATAACCGCAGCCGTGGTACCCGTGTGGGCAAGGCGGGTCTTGAGGCCCGCAGTCTGCAGATCGAGGATCGTCTCGCAGCGCTCGGCCAAGTCGCCGTGGTCGGCCGGCACAAAGGGCGCGCGCGGGAAAACGCGGTCGATATCGCAGGCATCGCGCAGGACAGGTTCTTCGGCCAGCACGCCCTCAAACGAAAACTCAACGGTCGTGGCCTCCGGCGCATCGTCGGTGCGCGCCCACGTCGTCGAGCGACGGCGCTCGGCAACCAGGCGGTCAAGGTCAACGTCGGCGATGGCCATATCGCAGGTAAGCAGTTTGGTGGCGGCGAGCTTGGAGCCATTTTCGTAGATAAGGTTCTCGCCCGCAAAGACCATGTCGGTCGTGGACTCGCCCTCGCTCGCGTCCGCGTAGGCATAGGCGCAGTACAGGCGTGCGCTCTGGTTAGAGATGAGGCTGCGGCGGTAATCCGCCTTACCGATAATCTCGTCCGAAGCCGACGGATTGAGGATCACCGTCGCACCGGCAAGCGCCATCTCGGTCGAAGGGGGCGCCGGCACCCACAGGTCCTCGCAGACTTCAACGCCCAGCACCATATCCTCGGCACCCTCATCACAGCAGCGGTAGACAAGCCCCGAACCCAGCGGAACCGGACCCTGACCGGCAAATTCAACCCACACGGGATCCGCAGGCGACGGAGCAAACCAGCGACGCTCATAGAACTCGCCATAGTTGGGCAGATACTTCTTAGCCGTAAGACCCAAAAGCTCACCCGCACAGCACACGGCGGCGCAGTTGTAGATGTTTTCAGCCACCGCAACGGGCAAGCCAACGGTAAAGACGATCGGCAGCTCACGGGTTTCATCGAGGATGTGCACCAGCGCTGCTTCGCAGGCATGCAGCAGCGTGCGGTTATGGAACAGATCGGCCGCGGTATAGCCGGTCAGGTTAAGCTCGGGCAGTACCAGCGCGCGAACGCCACGCCCGGCAGCATCGCGAACAGCCGCCAGCGCAACCTCGGCATTGCCCTCGACATCGGCCACGCGTATCCGCGGCGAGGCCGCCGCCACACGCAAAAAGCCATCAGACTGAGAAAGGTGAAGATTCATAAGAATGCTCCCGTGCGTAAACGCTATTCAACACAATTAGCAAGCCCTATTGTAGTTCAACCGCCGGGTGGAACCGCATCCCACCAACTTGGTGAGCAATTGATGAGTTGATGGTATCTGTTAAATGTCACGTACGATTCACATCTGGTGGGTACCCTGATGGCTACACGAAACGAAGCAGATTTACACCGGGAGGACCCCGTATGACAACCAAGTACACCGACGCGCCGCGCACGCGCGTCATGACGCCGGCATCGCTCAACAACGGCGTACACGAGAACCATTCCATTGGACAGACCATGGCCATCGCGCCCAAAAAGGGCCTGTTCGACGACATTTCCATTCCCCAGATCATCGCCGGCGCCGCAGCTGCCGCCACGAGCGTGGCGCTTGCTTCAAAGATCGGCATTGCCGGCTCGGTGATTGGTGCCGCTGTGAGCTCAGTCATCACTGTTGTGTCCTCGCAGGTCTATCGCCACTTTATCTCCGCCAGCGCCGAAGCAATCAAGGGCACGCATGCCGCTGTCGACTACCCTGCCGGCGCCTACGAGCCCGTTGAGCCCGATGTCGAGGAGCACCTAGGTGGCGCCGCGACCACGCAGGAGATGCGCCAGGTTGCGGGACGCGCGACCACGGCGCGCGTCGCCCCCAACAGCCTGCGCGCCAAGGCGGCGGCAGAGCGCAGCCAGACACAAAAGAAGGTCATCGTCTTCTCGATCGCCATCGCCATCGTCGCGGTCATCGCCTGCGCCGGCGCCATCCTTATCACCACTGCCGGTGAGGGTCTGGGCGAGCGTCCCGAGCCAATCCTGTCGTCGCGCACGACCGAGAGCGATGCAAATGGCAACACTCAGCCGCAGGATCAGCAGGCACAGACGGACGACACGCAAGACAGTCCTACCTCTGCCAATTCGTCCTCGAACACCCAAAACCAATCGCAGGGCACCGATTCCTCTATGGCCAACAGTGGCACGCCGTCCGGCACGACCGACTCAAGCCAAACGACTGACGGTTCACAGCCGAACACGGGAGGCCAGACGAGCGACACCACGTCGGGAACGGGCACGGCAGACAGTAACAACACCAACAGCTCGAGCGGAACCGCTTCCGGCACGGCATCAGACAGCTCGAGCCAAGACACGGCATCGGGCAACTAAGCACGTTTGCCCCTCAAAGATACCCGACCTGCATAACGGGCGCGAACCGGCAACGGTCGCGCCCGTTTGCCTTGGGCGACGAGATGGCAAGCCCCGCGCGATGGTAAGATGCTTTGGTGTGTAAAGAGGAGATTTGCCATGAGCAAGACAATAGTTAAGCCCACGCTATCGCTGGGCAACCACATCTATCTGTATCGCCTGCTGCGCGACGCGATTGGGTGCGGCAAGCAAACGTTTATGACGCAGGTCGAGGAGGCACTCGCCGCTGGTGACATGGTCGCATATGACCTGGGCTTTGAGTCCACGCGCGAGCTGCTCGAGGAGCTCGACGACTGCATTAAGCTGACTGTCTTTAAGGGCGGTCGCCTGTATGCCACCGTCATCGCCAACGAGGCTTGGGATGCCGCCCTTGCCAAAGGCGAGGACAAGCCCAAAGCTGCCAAGGGCGCCAAGCAGTCCTACAAAAAGAAAAAGCGCGGCGAGAAGGACCTCAAGGCCGTGCGCCCCAAGCACGTTAAGCGTCCCGAGCCCGAAGCCATGGTTGAAGTCGTGCCGGAACCCGAGCCCGAGACAGAGATCGAAGTCGCTATTGAGGTAACGGCAGAAGCCGAAACCGAAATCGCTGCCACGACCGAGCCCGTAGTCATATCCGAGCAGGAAGCCACTGCTGAGCTCAACGAGGCTCCCAAGTCGACAGCCGAAGAAGCCGCTAACCTATCCGAAACGCCTGCGTTCCAAAACAGCGATGTCTTTGGCGACGAGGCTGAGGACGATCAGTCCGACGAGCCCACAGATCAAGACGCTACCGAGACGGCGCCGGAACCCGAGACGCCGCAGCCCGCCATCTCGCTCACGGTCGTCTATGACCCCGAGAATGCCAATGCCGGCATCACCACCATGGCATCCACGCCCATCGAGGCAAAGTCGAGCGTCGAGAATGAGAGCGCGACGCAGGTTGAGGTTGAAACTGAAGCTGCAGACGCGCCCGTCACCGTGAAGCCCGCAGATTCCACAATCAAGCCGAAGACGACGCTGGAGTTCGCACCCGTCATCGAATCCGTGCCCGCCTCTGCTTGCGACCAAATTCCCGCACCGGCACCGGCTTCGGTACTCGCAGAGGCCCCAACCCCCGCACCCGTAGCGCCCGCCATCCCCGAGGACTTCCCCGTCGATTTCGCAACCGAGGTCTTCTGCCCCGGCCCGCTTCTGCACCAGCTGTCGACCTATCTCCCCTACGGCGCCGATACCCTCGGCATTGTCGGCGAGTACTACTGGATCGCCCGCGAGCGCGGTACCATCGAGGCCGCGCGAAACCGCGCAAGCTTCCCCCTGCGCTACACGCAGGCCGGCGAGCGCCGCGAGGTTGCCGTGCGCATCCGCCGCAATACCACCGGTGGCCTCGGATCCACCTGGGCCATCGATAAAGTCGAGCCTTCTACCAAGTAACAAAAAGGGACGATAACCCCAAGGTTATCGTCCCTTTCTCGTTAGGTCACCTGAGCTCGACTAATCGCGCGTCAGCTTGCGGTGAATACGATGCGGCTGGGCTGCGTCCTCGCCAAGGCGCTCGATGCGGTTGGCCTGATAGGCCTCGAAGTTGCCCTCAAACCAATACCAGTTGCCCGGATTCTCGTCGGTGCCCTCCCACGCTAGAATGTGCGTGGCGACGCGGTCCAGGAACATACGGTCGTGGCTAATGACCACCGAGCAGCCCGGGAACTCGAGCAGCGCCGCTTCGAGCGAGGACAGCGTCTCGACGTCGAGGTCATTCGTGGGCTCGTCGAGAAGCAGCAGGTTGCCGCCCTGCTTGAGCGTAAGCGCCAAGTTCAGACGGTTGCGCTCGCCACCGGAGAGTACGCCGGCGCGCTTCTGCTGGTCCTGGCCTTTAAAGCCAAAGCTCGCCACATAAGCACGGCTCGGAACCTCGGTCTCACCGACCATCATGTGGTCCAGGCCATCCGAGACGACCTCCCACAGGTTCTTATCGGGGTCGATGCCGGAACGGTTCTGATCGACATAGGAGAT
>CALINZ010000334.1 GCA_938045085.1 uncultured Collinsella sp.
CCGTGTTGCCGTTATGTATCTGGGTAAGATGGTCGAGGTTTCGGACTGGAAGACGCTCTACAGCGAGCCTCACCATCCGTACACGCAGTCGCTGCTGTCTGCCGTGCCGGTGCCCGATCCTGATATCCAGAAGACCCGCAAGCGCATCATCCTCGCCGGCGATCCGCCGTCACCGCTGGATCCGCCGACCGGCTGCCGTTTCCACACGCGCTGCCCGATCGCGCAGGGTATCTGCTCCGAGAAGCTTCCTGAGTTTAAGGAAGTTGCCCCGGGTCACTGCTGCGCCTGCCACTTCGCGGAGCCGTTCCCGATCAAGGAATCGCACATCGACCTGTAGTCGGTTGTTCTCGTCCGGGCCCGCGCTGGACTTAGTTTTCAGAACGTCCTCGACCATGGAAACCCCCTTATCCTGCTCCTTCGGAGCTGCGGATAAGGGGGTTTCCTGGTCTGCGGAATGTTCTGAAAACTAAGTCCAGCACGGACCCTGTGTTACCACTGCAGAGGGGTGCGATTCCTTGATCGCTCACTTAATCTAATAAGAAATTGAGCGAGGCCGGAGCTTTAGCTCCGACCTCCCCATATAAGGGCTCGGCAAAGCCGAGCCACCAAATTTGCATCAGCCCCCAGAACATGTTTGAGAACTGTGCCTGAAGTATGTATTTGCAGGCCCCGAATCGGTGTTGCCTCCCGGCGCGTTCCGCAGGGGGAGCGATATTTTGCAGCACGAAGTGCGCAGCAAAATATCGCTCATGCCCGAGGACGCGCCGGGAGGCAACACCGATTCGGGGTCGGACACACGGATTTACCTGCGCATTTACAAATTCGTAAACTTTTTTCTAAAAAGTGCTTGCACAGTTCTCGAATCATAGGTTATTATCTTCCTCGTTGAACGCGCGGGTCCAACAAAACGAACCGCGAGTCAACAACATAGCATGTCGGAGTGGCGGAATTGGCAGACGCGCTAGCTTGAGGTGCTAGTGACCGCTTTTTGGTCATGCGGGTTCAAGTCCCGCCTCCGACACCATCGCATTTGAGAAGCCTCTTCGGAGGCTTTTTTGTTACCGATGGACGGTGAGGTTCACGATGGAAACGCTTGAGCGCAACGAGTGGGCAGACGTTGCCCAATTGGTCGAGATCACGAGCGATGCTGTCATCATCTGCGAGCTCGACGGAACCATTCTGCATGTGAATAATCGCTTGCTTGGTTTGATGTGCGAGGAACGCGCCGACGTCATCGGTGGAGATGTTAAAGACGTCCTGTACTCCTCCGCTTTTGAACGTGCGACGGAACATCGTCTGCCATTTGAAACTGATGGCTCCGAGAACGAACTGATGCTCAAGCTGAGTGACGGCTCTTTTATTCCCGTCCTGGTTTGTGCTGGCTCGGTTACGCCGCCTCGAATCTTTGGCCGCCGCGCGCCGCGCGTCCTGGTGGCACTCCATAGCATCGAAGAACAGTATTCGCACGACCGCCAGCTCAAGCGTGCGCTTTCGGAGCTTAGAGTGGCGAATAAGCGCCTCTCGGGCACGTTGTCGGTCATTATGAGCACGGTGGGCTCCGATGAGCTGCCTAGTTTGTTAGATACCGTTTTGAACCAGCTCGTAGGAACCCTCGACGCCTCGGGCGCTGCCATTTATTTTTCTGAGAGCGGCGGTTTTAAGCTTCGCGGTGTTTCCAAGGAACTGCACGACAACTATCTGCCCGAGTTTTTGCCGTATGGCGCTGGCATTCCGACGTATGTTCTTCGCGAGTCGCGCGCCTGTCGCTTGTCGATTCAACAGAACCTTGAGGGCGATAGGGCCGCTTCCGGTATGTTCATGGACCTGGACAATCGTTCTAAGCACCTGTTGCGCGTGCAGGATATGCCTCCGTACCGCAGCGAGATCTGTCTTCCCGTTTTTTACGGTACGCAGATCCTTGGCGTGCTGGAAGTTGGTTGGAAACGCCCTCAGGCACCGCTCGCCTATGACGTTAATGTACTCGAGGTCATTTGCGATTACCTGTCTATCCAGCTGGTCGGCATGGCATCGAGTCTTCGCTCTCGTCGCACGGCCGAGCTTGGCCGTTCGCTCAATGTCTTACGTGATGAGTTGTTTACCTTTCTAGACGATTCCGCCGCGGCTACCCAGGCGGTATCGTCCGAGATCTGCAATATGCTCAACTGCCATTTTTGCCCTATTGAGTATGACGCCAGTCTGGATTCCTACGTCATAGATTTTGAAGGCGGCAGTCGCGTTGCTTTGCCGGACGATCCCGAGAAGCTTTTCTTTTCTACGACGGCGCCGGCGGCACGTCTGGGAGCTGGCCCTGACGGCTTTGAGGCATCTGTTTTGGGCGGCACGAGTGCCGAGGACCTTAAACACGTCCGTATAACTCGCGTTGACGAATCGATGCCTATGGGAGGCTGGCTTAGGGCGCATGGTCTGCCTTGTCAGGGCCTCTACGTCGACTCCGGCATCGAGGCGGGGCGCCCGCGCTCTGAGGGTGATGGCAAGCACAGTAACGACGCGATTGTTCCTGCTTCTGTTGCGAAGGGGCCGACGACGCGCGCGCTGCTGCTTCGTGATGGCAGCCAAGAGCCGATTGATGACCTTGAATATGACTACTTGGTGCACTTGGCGCATGACTTTGAACTGATCTACGAAGGCGAATCTCAAAAGCGCGAGGAGCGCCATATCGCTCAGACCCTCCAGATCGGCATGAGAAATTCCCTGGGGGATGTTCCGGGTATCGCAACCGATTCGGTGTACCTGTCGGCCACGAACTCGGCGTTGGTCGGCGGCGATTTCTATACGCTCATCCGACTTCCCGACGATTGCGCCGTCATGATTCTGGGTGATGTGTCTGGCAAAGGCATTGAGGCCGCATCGATGTCCGCGCTCGTCAAGACGGCCCTGACGGCATATGCCTGGGAGGGCGCTGGACCGGCCCGCATGGCACGCTCCCTTAACAGCATGCTCATGGGCTTTTCGAGGGTCGAGACGTTCGTGACGGCGTTTATCGCCAAGATTGACCTTAAAGCTGGACGCGCAACGTATTGTTCGGCGGGCCATCCACCGACCATGGTCATTAGGCCAGAGTCGATGCCGCTGGGTGGCGGCGAGGCCCGTGGGGGAGAGGTCGAGCTGCTTGGATGCCAATCGGGCGTAATCGGTGCTTTTGAGAGCATGGTGTACGAGACAGGCGTGTTTACGTTCGCCCCCGGTGACATGCTCTTCATGTATACGGATGGAACGATTGAGGCCCGCGACCGCGCCGGAGCGTTCTTTGGCGAGCAGCGTTTGCGCGATCTTCTGCTTTCTGTTTCGGGGGAGGGCGTATCGGGAATCTGCGGCAAGGTCTTGGGCGAGCTTGACCGATTTACCGAATCAGCGCTGGACGATGACATCGCGCTGGTTTCCCTTGAGTTTTTACGGGGTCGATCGTAGACCGCGATGCTTGACGGGCAAAATCTGCGCTGTTGCAGATACGTATGCATCGAGCGAGCTCTTTTGGGGAACCATGGTCGTATGAATGAGTGGAATGACATAGCGGTTCTGACGCCACCAGGCGATATCGACATCGCCTCGGTGTCCGTGCTGCGCCGACGGTTGGATAATTTGATCGACCGGGGCGTGCGTCGTGTTGTCATCAATTGCCAGGCCGTGGGCTTTATCGACTCGACGGGTTTGGCGTTTTTGCTTACACGTGCAAGAGAGCTCATGAGGCGAGAGGGCCTGCTTTCGCTCGTTAACGCCTCCGATGAGGTCATTCGATTTTTGGAGATTGCCCGACTTGTCGACATCCTTCATGTTGCGGGTCCGGCGCGTGAGTCGATTCCCGCCATTCCGGTGGGAGAGTTGCCACGATGGGGCAAGAGCATCGAAGTGCAGCGAGGCATCGAGAATCTCCCGTATTATCGGCACCGTGTGGCCGAGCTTCTCGAATCACTTCCCCTGAGGCGTGATGAACGTTATGACGTCGCATTGGCGCTGGGGGAGGCATTGGGTAACGCATATGACCATGCGGGCGGTGTTGGCTGTATCCTGACGGTTCAGGCCTACGGGGACCGTGTTGTGCTCGAGGTGCTTGATCGGGGCGCTGGCTATTCTATCGATGGGGCGAGCGAGCCGGTGGCATCCGAGGAACGCGGACGTGGTATCAAGCTTATGCGCATGCTCGTCGATAATGTGGAGGTTGCCCGTCGTACGGATGGCGCCGGCACGCGCGTGCAGATGGTGAAGCTGTTTAGCGGAGCGCTCGAATCGTGTGCCTAGCCAATCGCTTTGGCGCGTTTAGCTACCAAGAACATGCGGCAGGCAACTTTTTTGAAAAAAGTACTTGCGTCTTTTGGACAACTCGCGTAAATTAATAACCCGCAAGCGGACATGGCTCAGTTGGTAGAGCACAACCTTGCCAAGGTTGGGGTCGCGGGTTCGAGCCCCGTTGTCCGCTCCATTGCATTTACGGACCGTTTAGGCGGTCCTTTTTCGGCGAAGTGGCCAAGTGGTAAGGCAGAGGCCTGCAAAGCCTTTACCCCCGGTTCGAATCCGGGCTTCGCCTCCAGGCAACATCCGGGCGCTCCGGCGCCCGTTTTGTTTTACATATGCGGACATGGCTCAGTTGGTAGAGCACAACCTTGCCAAGGTTGGGGTCGCGGGTTCGAGCCCCGTTGTCCGCTCCAAGCGCAACAGCCCGACTACTACGGTAGCCGGGCTTTTTCGTACCCATCGCAGAGGTTCGAACCCGAGAGGGAGCGAGCGTTTTGGGGCGTGGCTGCGGCGTTGTTTGCCGCGGATGTCAGCTTTGGGCGTATCATCGTGGGCATCTCGCAAAACCTCGTTGCAAGGGAGGCTCACCCCATGGCTGCAGAAAAGTCCTCTTCGCGCTCATGGATGTCCGATGCCGCGATCTATCAGATCTATCCGCGTTCGTTTAAGGATTCGACTGGTTCGGGTCTGGGCGATATCGCGGGCATTACCCAGAAGATGGACTATCTTGAGCGCCTGGGTATCGAGGCCATCTGGCTGAGCCCGTTTTACCCATCGCCTCTTGTCGATGGCGGCTATGATGTGGCGGACTACTGCGATGTCGACCCGCGTCTCGGCTCGCTTGACGACTTCGATGACATGATCGCCGCGGCTCACGCGCGCGGCATCAAGGTTATCGTCGACATCGTGCCCAACCATTCATCCAACCAGCACCCCTGGTTCAAAGCTGCTCTTGCCGCCGGTCCCGGATCGCCTGAGCGCGCCCGTTATATCTTCCGCGATGGTCGCGGCGAGCATGGCGAGCTGCCTCCCACCAATTGGAATGCCAACTTTGGCGGCCCCGCCTGGACGCGTGTTGCGGACGGTCAGTGGTATCTGCACATGTTTACGCCCGAGCAGCCGGACTTTGACTGGTCATGCCCTGAGGTTCACGCGCTCTTTTGCGACGTCCTGGCGTTTTGGAGCGATCGAGGCGTCGATGGCTTTCGCATTGATGTGGCGCAGGGTCTCGCCAAGGATCTCGACCGCGATGACCTCGACCGGTGGCATCTCGCCGAGGGCGATGACATGGTTGACGACGGCACCCATCCGCTGTGGGACCGCAACGAGGTCCACGAGATCTATCGCGAGTGGCGCCGCGTGTTCGACCGCTATGATCCACCGCGCAGCGCCGTTGCCGAGGCGTGGGTGCTGCCCGAGCGTCAGTATCTCTACGCGCGTCCCAGCGAGCTTGGCCAGACATTCAACTTTGAGTTCGCCAAGGCCACTTGGACCTATAATGACATGCA
This sequence comes from uncultured Collinsella sp., assembly GCA_938045085.1. Taxonomy (GTDB): domain Bacteria; phylum Actinomycetota; class Coriobacteriia; order Coriobacteriales; family Coriobacteriaceae; genus Collinsella. Next base: position 5,760 of record CALINZ010000334.1, read on the forward strand.
CACTGCAATCGAGAAGGGCTTGAAGGCAGCCGTCGAATCCGATTCCGCCTCGACCTGGGTACTCTCCAATCACGATGTGCCGCGCGTGGCGACACGCTATGCCCTTCCGCAAATCAAGGCGACGCGCTACCACCAGATTGCGCTCGACTGGCTCTTACGCGACGGGTCGTCTTATGACGAGGACCGTGAACTCGGCGAGCGCCGCGCGCGGGCGGCCCTTTTGCTTGAGTTGGCGCTTCCGGGCTCGGCATACGTGTATCAGGGTGAGGAGCTCGGCCTTTTTGAGGTGGCTGACATCCCATGGGCTGCACTCGAAGATCCTACTGCGACCAATACGCGCGGACCGAAGCGTGAGAAGGGGCGCGACGGCTGCCGTGTGCCCCTGCCGTGGGTGGCGGCGGACGATCCCGCGCAGGGCGGATCGTTTGGGTTTTCGCCGGCGGACGCCGATGCGGCGCCCCATCTGCCGCAGCCTACATGGTTTTCCGATTACGCTGCCGATAGGGAAGAAGCGGACCCGACATCGATGCTTGCGCTCTATCGTGACGCCCTCTGGCTTCGGCGCAAGCTGCGCGGTTGCGCCAACGATCTTGCGTGGCTCGATCTTGACGGGCGCACCGGTCTTGCGGATGGTGCCGAGGGCGCTGAGGGCGGCGTCATCGCCTATCGCCGCGACAACGGCTGGGCGTGTGTGACGAACTTCGGCGCAGCACCCGTGGAGCTGCCGGCGGGCAGGGTCCTGCTCACCTCATCACCGCTTGCAGACGGCAGGCTCGCGCAGGACAGCTCTGCCTGGATTATGCTCGGTGGGATGTAGGGGTCTCTTGCGGCGAGATTGCGTTTGCCCGCACCTTCCGTGGTGGCTGATGTCTTCGCGAGGTTCGCGAGGGCGTTGCAAAACTTTTTAAAAAAAGTTCTTGCATAGGATGCGGGCATCACGTAAGATTAATCCTCGTAAGCGGACATGGCTCAGTTGGTAGAGCACAACCTTGCCAAGGTTGGGGTCGCGGGTTCGAGCCCCGTTGTCCGCTCCATTTGGGCGTTTAGCTCAGGGGGAGAGCGCTTCCCTGACACGGAAGAGGTCAGAAGTTCAAATCTTCTAACGCCCACCAAATGTTCGCAGCTCAGAGGCTATGTCCTCTGGGCTGTTTTGTTTTGCTACCAAGCACGCCGTCAAATATGCCACCAAATATTGATCCAAGGTCCCCGTAGAGGTGCCGGCAGATTGCATACGTCCTGGCCGACCGTGACCGCAACATGTTGGTCAAGCATAATCTTTTGGATTCTTTTGGCGTGAGCGGCTTGGTTTTGGTAGGATTTGTCAGCGGCTTGACTAAGGGGGTTTTATAACTGCCATGCAGGTAGCCGTGTTGGTAACGTTTTACCGACTTCCCAAGAACCCCTCATTTTTAATGCGTCTGCAAAATGACTAATTGCTTTGACCTGCTGAAACACTATATGTTGTGTTTGACCTAAAAAAAGAATACAGGATATAGATGCCTCTTTGTCGTATGATAGATGGCGGACAGAGAACGAGAACCTTATTCGCCCCATTTGGACACGTCTTTGAGCCGCTTGATCGGCCGCGAGGATTGTCCGCATGAGGACTTATGGTTTATCGAGAACACAGATTGCGCGACGGCGCCGCAAGACAGGGGCAAGCCCTGCCGGGTATCGTTTGGCTCTGAAGCGCGATGAGGCTACGATGCGAAAGAGGCAAGAGGATGAAGATCATCAAGCGCAGCGGCACCGAGGTTGTCTTTGACATCGATAAGATCGTCAATGCCATCCGTGCCGCAAACTTGGAGGTCGAGGAGAGCTCTCGTCTTACCGACCGCCAGGTGGTTTACGCGGCGCAAAACGTCGCCGAGGCATGCGAGAACGCGGGCCACACTGTTTCGGTCGAGGAGATTCAGGATTTGGTCGAGGACGAGATCATGCGTCTCGACTGCTACGAGGTTGCCCGCCACTACATCATCTATCGCTATGTTCAGAGCCTGAAGCGCCAGAAGAACACGACCGATGACAAGATCCTGTCGCTGATCGAGTGCAATAACGAAGAGGTCAAGCAGGAGAACTCCAACAAGAACCCGACCGTCAATTCCGTTCAGCGTGACTACATGGCCGGCGAGATCTCCAAGGACCTGACTCAGCGTGTGCTGCTGCCTCAAGAGATCGTGGATGCCCATAATGAGGGCCTGATCCATTTCCACGATTCGGATTACTTTGCCCAGCACATGCACAACTGCGATCTGGTGAACCTGGAGGACATGCTCCAGAACGGTACTGTTATCTCGGGTACGCTGATCGAGAAGCCGCACAGCTTCTCGACCGCCTGCAACATCGCGACGCAGATCATCGCCCAGGTTGCTTCCTCCCAGTACGGTGGCCAGTCGATTTCGCTGACCCATCTTGCCCCGTTCGTCGAGGTGAGCCGTCAAAAGATTCGCGGCGAGGTCGCTCGTGAGCTTGAGGAGCTCGGCGTCTCTGCGTCTGCCGAGAAGGTCCGTGAGGTCGTTGAGGACCGTCTGCGTGACGAGATCCGTCGCGGCGTCCAGACGATTCAATATCAGGTCGTGACCCTTATGACCACCAATGGCCAGGCGCCGTTCGTGACGGTCTTTATGTATCTTAACGAGGCCCGTACGCCTCAGGAGAAGCACGACCTTGCCATGATTGTGGAGGAGACGCTTCGCCAGCGCTACGAGGGCGTTAAGAACGAGGCCGGCGTATGGATCACCCCGGCATTCCCCAAACTTATCTATGTACTCGAGGACGATAACGTTCACGAGGATTCCCCGTACTTCTACCTGACCCAGCTGGCTGCCAAGTGCACTGCCAAGCGTATGGTGCCCGAT
>CALINZ010000335.1 GCA_938045085.1 uncultured Collinsella sp.
CTTTGATGCCATGCCTCGCATTGATTACATTTGTGCCAACGGGCTGTTTCGGCGGCACCTGGGCAACATTGCGCAGTTGGAATCGGGGCGCATCTTCTGCCGCCACGGTATTGACCATCTGCTCGATGTCGCTCGCATTATGTGGATCAAGAATCTCGAGGAACAGCTCGAATTTGACCGCGAGGTCATCTACGCCACGGCACTTCTTCACGATATCGGCAAAGATGAACAGTATGAATCGGGTATATCCCATGATGTTGCAAGCGAACGCGTCGCTGATGCGATTCTCGGCGGCATGCCCGATGATGTGGCGTTTGAGCCGGCCGATGCCGCAGCCATTAAGACGGCCATTCTGGGCCATCGAAAGCTGCGCGTGAACAGCCAACCGCTTGAGCGTCTGCTCTATGCGGCCGATAAAGCGTCGCGCGCCTGCTTTGCATGCCCCGCGCGCAATGCTTGCAACTGGAGCGATGATAAAAAGAACCTGTCGATTCGCGTGTAGTTAGTTTGCGCGGTCGGGGTTCTAAACGAAGGAGACGATCGCGATGAGCAATAAGAAACTGCCCGAGAATGCAACCAAGACTGAAGGTGCCGAGCTCGCCCGCCGTGGAAGGGGCGAAATATCCACCGCAACGGCGGTACCCCACGTGAGCTATGACGATCTGCGCCATGCCGACCGCATCACCGTTGAAGGTCTTGAGGTTTTTGCTAACCACGGCGTGTATCCCGAAGAGAACGCGCTGGGCCAGAAATTCATCGTGTCCTTGGTGCTCTATGCTGACCTGCGTGCAGCGGGAGAGCACGATAACTTGGACGCCTCGATTGACTACGGCTCGGTGTGCCACGATGTCGATGGCTATCTGCGCGAGCATACGTTTAAGCTCATCGAGGCGGCAGCTGAAGGTACGGCCCAGATGCTGCTGCGTCGTTACCCCTTGCTGCTTGGCGTGCGTGTTAAGCTCGATAAGCCTTGGGCTCCCGTCGGTCTTCCCCTGGCAAGCTGCGGCGTCGAGATCGAGCGCGTGCGCTAACCGGTTCTAATACGTCTCTATGGGCGGCTGCTTGAGCCGCTGCGATAGAGCTCTATTGTTGGGACAGTACGTGTCGAGCAGGGCGTGAAACCGCTGATTGTGGCTTGGCTCGAGCAGGTGGACGAGCTCGTGGGCGACAACCATGCCGAGACACTCGATGGGATAGGCGGCAAGTTCGCGTGCGATGCGAACGGCACCGGATTTGGGCGTGCATGAGCCCCAACGCGTTTTCATGCTACGTACGGAAACGCGGGAAACGGCGACACCCATTGCGATTTCGTACGCGCGTACCATATCGCGCAGCGCCGTGGTGACCTCGGATGCATAGAGTTGGTCGATGCGGGTCTGGAGCTCATCGGACGTCAGGCCGTCGAGGGTTGCGCGCCGCTTGGCCTGTGGGCGTTCGTTCGATTTGTCGGCACCTATAAAACTTGCGAAGGTGGCCTGCTTGGGCCGCGGTGCGGGTGACTTAAAGTTGTGATCGAGCGCATCTTGTACCGTGATGGGCTTGCCCCAAAGTGCAATGATGGACGAGGGGCTGAGCGGCTCTCGCGCCGTCGCCTGACGTTGCTCGCGCTGGGCAAGCCGGCTGATAATCCAGGCGCTGTTGCGCTTCACAAACGCTTCGATACGCTCGCGGCTGGCGCCGAGCGGTGCACTGGCGTGGACCTCACCGCTCGATGTGACGCGTAGGTTGAAGTTCTTGACGCGCTTTTTGGTAACGACGACGGGGATGGATGTGCCATCCGGTCGGGATACGGTAATCGTAAATTGCTGCGTCAAAAGCGGTCCTTCAGATTGGGGACGGGCCGGCATGTCGACCGTTCGGCATGCCGGCCCGCTCAAGGGATGTGAAATTAATAACGCTCAAAGAAGGCAAGCGCGTTGTCGCTGCAGAGCTTTTGCATCACGGTCTTGCCAAAATGCTTGGAAAGCATGTTCTGGAACTCGGGCATCTTGCTGGCATCGGAGAGGAAAGCGGGCACCGTGGCGCCGTCCCAGTCGCCGCCGAGCGCGATGACGTCCTCGCCGCCCAGGTCGAGCCAGTGCTCGATATGTGCCGCCAGCTGGTCGAAGGTGACGTCTGCGGCGGTCTTGTCGGTTGCGTCGTTGGAAAGGAACTCGCTGCAGTAGTTGAGGCCGACGATGCCACCCATGTCGCGGATGGTGCGGAACTGGTTGTCGGTAAGGTTGCGTTTGGCGCCGCAAACCGCACGGGAGTTGGAGTGGCTGGCGACGAAGGGACGCGTGGCGCGGGCGGCGACCTCGTCAAAGCACTCATCGTTGAGGTGGGAGACGTCGAGCACCATGCCAGCGTGCTCCATCTGCGTAAGCGCCTCGATGCCGGCGGCGGTGAGGCCGGCGTGGGTGTCGTGGCCGCTCGCGAGCGGTCCCTGCGCGTTCCAGCTGAGTGATGACATGAGTACGCCCAAGCTCTTGAGCACCTCGATCAGCGCGGGGTCCTCGGCAAAGAACGTGGCGTTTTCGATGGTGTGGATGCAAGCGACCTTGCCGTCCTTGAGCGCGGGGCGAATGTCTGCGGCGCTGCGCACGTTGACCATACGGTCGTGGTTGAGCATTGCCTGGCCGCTCATATGCGCCATGATCTGCGCCTGGAAGCGCGCGGCGTGGGCGGTGGGAATCTCGTCGGGGACAAACGTGGCGAAGCACTGTGCCCACGGCGTGTTGCCGATCTTTGCGAGCGAGATGGCACAAGCGTTACCCTCGATGAGGTCGAAATCTTGCGGATGCGTTTCGTCGCCGGGGAAATAGCCGTCGGTGCCGGCGGTAAAGCGCAGGTCGAGATCGAGCGTGGCCCAGCCGATGCGGTCGGCGGTGTCGCAGTGTAGGTCAAATACGGGATATGCCATGGTTCCTCCGGTTGCAGCGTTTCTTTGCAAACTGTCATTGAATTGTATGACTAGGGTATAGTTAGCGCCATATGTTCACGGCGGCCCGCGTTGTGCGCCGCCCTTATCACGGAGGTTACCATGTCCAACCAGGGCAAGAAGGTCAAGACCCATTATCGCGGCACGCTCGACGACGGCACGCAGTTCGATAGCTCCTACGATCGCGGCAAGCCGCTGGAGTTCACCTGCGGCGCCGGTCAGATGATCAAGGGCTTCGACTCCGCTGTTGTCGATATGCAGGTGGGCGAGAAGAAGACCGTGCACATTCCTGCTGCCGATGCCTACGGCGAGCACAATCCCGAGATGGTTCTGACCTTCCCGGCCGAGCAGGTTCCCAACATCGAGCAGATCGAGAAGGGCATGAAGCTCTTCCTGTCCACGCCGAGCGGCATGCCTGTCCCCGCCGTCGTCATTGACGTGACGCCCGAGGCCGTGACGCTCGACGCCAACCACGAGCTGGCCGGCAAGGACCTCAACTTTGATATCGAGCTCGTCGAGGTCGAGGGTTAGAGCATGCCTGAGCGCTTGGTTTCGACGACATGCTTGGGAAATCTCAACGATCCGTCCTATGAACTCCTGCTTCGCCGGAAGCTGGGCGGCGTCTTTGAAGTTGACGAGCTGCTGCTCGATTGGGACCAGGCTGATGTATACGCGTTTGTGGGCGTGACGGAGCTGGGGCGCACGGTCGATGTTCGGCTGGATACTGCCGACGGCGGTCGTTTTGTCGACGGCGACGTGCTCGCCGTCGACCGTTCGGGCGTGGTGCCCGTGGCGGTTGTTGTGCGCCTGCGCAGCGCCGAGGTTTATTTGGTCGAAGTTGACCGCTTGGACCCGATTGCGCTCGCGCATGCGTGCTGGGAGATCGGCAATATGCATGCGCCGCTTTTTCGAGGCGATTCGGACGAGCATACCGTGCGCATGTATACGCCGGTGCAGCCTGTTTTGGGCCGCATGCTCCGGGGCGTCGAGGGCGTTCGGCTCTCGACGGTTACCCGTGAACTCGATTCGGACCGGCGCTTTGCGTCGAGTGCGGCGGATGCCGTTGTGAGTATAGCTCCAGACTTTACGATCGTAAAGAAGGCGCGCGGTTAACGTGCGTATAAGTAAGACGGACTTTGAGAGGCAACTATTCAAAGTCCGTCTTTCTGTTGATGAGATGCTGTGGGGGAAAGCATATGGGTCTTGAAGGAATCAAGCTGATTGCATGCGATTTGGACGGCACGTTGCTGCATCCGGGGGAGCGCGAGCCGCGTTCCGAGGCCTTTGAGCTCATCGATGAGCTGCATCGTCGCGGTATCGTGTTTATGCCGGCGAGCGGTCGTCAATATGCGAGCTTGCGCTATCTGTTTACCCCGGTGGCCGATGAGCTCGCCTATGTATGCGAGAACGGAGCCCTGGTGATGAGCGAGGGGCGTGCCGTTGTCAAGCGCTCCATGGAGCGTAGCCTTGCTATGGATATCGCGAATGCCGTGGTTGCGTATCCCCATGCCGACGTGACCCTTTCGTGTGAGGGACACCTCTACACCATGAGCGGCAACGATGCGTTCGTCGACCATTTGCGCTATGAGGTCTACTGCGATGTGGCGGTGGTCGACCGCCCCGAGGACATCGACGAGGACGTCATTAAGATTGCCTTCCAGACGCCCGAGGTGAATCAGCCGGCGGCCCTGGAGTATTTCGAGCACCTCTTTAGCGACCGTGTCGACGTGATGACGTCGGGAACCGAATGGACGGACTTTATCGGCTTTGATTCGGGTAAGGGTTCCGCGCTTGCCGATTACGGTCGTGCCCTGGGTATTTCGCCCGATGAGATGATGGCGTTTGGCGACAATGAGAACGATCGCGATATGCTCAACGTCGTGGGCCATCCCTATCTGATGGAGAGCTGCAACCCCACCATGCGCGACATCAACGACCGCGTCCGTTACGTGCGCACGGTCGAAGAAGAACTGCGCCGTCTGCTCGCCGAGTAGGTTTTCGCGACATACCTAGAAATCTACCTACAGTCGGGGCAGAGACCCTCGAAGATGGTGTAGTGCGACGTGACGTGCCAGCCGATTTGCTCGGACGCCTTGGCGTCGAGCTGGGCATCGAAGGGGAGCGGTACGTCGATGACGCGGCTGCACGAGGTGCAGATGATATGCGCATGCGGCTCGATCGTGCGATCGAAGCGGCTGCCGCCCGGCGTCTTGATGGAGAGGATCTCGCCGGCGTCGGCCAAGAGATTGAGGTTGCGGTAGACCGTACCGCGGCTGATTTTGTCATCCTGCGCGCGCACGACGTTGTAGATTTCGTCGGCGGTGGGATGGTTATAGCTTTGGCGCACGGCGTCAAGAACCAGCTTTCGCTGCTTGGTATTCCTTCTTTGCACCGCCATGCGCCTCGCCTCTTTTCTATTAACGGTCGTAGGTAAATGATACCGTATTTAGAACACAATATTAATAATGAGGAGTGAAACCGTCTTCATTGGCAAGTGGGGCTCGGGCCTGGGCGTCTACGAGGCGAAAACGCGTTCCCATACGCTCGTAGGAGGCATGAAGCGCCTCGAGATGAGATAGGATGTCTGCCGGAGCTCCCTGTATCTCCATCTCGACTGAGCCGTCTTCCATGTTACGCACCCAGCCGGTGAGTGCGCGTGCCTGCGCGAGGTTGGTGTTGGTAAAGCGAAAACCAACGCCTTGGACTTGCCCCGCCCAGCGCAGGAAATAGCGCAGGGGAGTGTCTTGAGTGGCCTCGTCGCTTGCGAGCACAGTAAGCCTGCGGCGCAGCTCGAGCTCGACGTTTGATGGTTTTTGAGGCTCTCGACTGCCGCCGGTGACGCTGGAGAAAAACGTATCGAAGAGGCCCATCGCTATGCCTGCTTGCCTGCGTCGGCCGGGAAGGTAATGCCGGCCTGCTGGCGCACGGCATCCATGATGCGCAGTGAGACGAGCGTGACATCGCGGTAGTGGCCAAGCTCGTGGCGTCCCGCCGGGGTCTCCCAAATCTCTTCCCTAACGCTATCGATGCCGCCGATGGCGGTGATAAAGTCCGTGAGTTCGTATTCCATAGTGTTGCTCGATTTGGGCAGGTTGAGCACGCGGCCGTTGTCGCTCTGTTCGCGCGGTGCCTCGGTCGCCGAGCCGCGTACGACATCGCCGCGATAGTCGATACGGACGTTGCGGGGCGTGGACAGATGGTCAATCTGGATAGTGCCACGCTCGCCTTCGATCTGCGAGGGCATCAGGTCATTCGTAATTTTGGAGTGCGCGAGCTCGACGGAGATACGGCCTCCGCCGTAGCTGGCGAGGATGGAACCGCAGCCGTCGATGGGGCCGTGCGTGAGCTGTCGCGTGGTGGGATCGAGCAGGGTGGTCATGCTCGTAAGGCCGGAGGGCATGCCGAAAATCTCGACCATGGGCTCGACGGTGTAGACGCCAATATCCATGAGGGAACCCGATGCCATATTGCAGTCGAAGATATTGGTGGCGCGTCCCGCGAGAATCTCGTTGTAGCGCGAGGAATACTTGCCAAAGCGCAATGAGGCGCGGCGGATGGGGGCGATTTCACCCAAGGCGTCCTCGATGGCGTGGAAGGCGGGATCGTGGAGGGGACGCATGGCCTCGAGGGCCACGACACCTGCTGCCTCGGCAGCGCGGAAGACTTCCAGCGCCTGCGCCTCGGTGGCGCAGAAGGGCTTCTCGACGATGACGTGCTTGCCACCGGCGATGCAGGCAAGGGCCTGCTCGTAGTGAAGTGCGTTGGGGCTGCCGATGTAGACGGCGTCGACGTCGGCGGCTGCCGCGAGCTCATCGAGTGAAGTAAAGTTTCGCTCGCCACCGCGCTCGGCGGTAAAGGCAGCGCCGCGATCTGCATCGCGCGAGAGCGTGCCCACAAACGCAGCTTGGTCGCTGGCGTTGACGACCTGGATAAAGTCGTCGGTAATCATGGATGTGCCGATGGTCGCTATACGCAGCATGTATCCCCCTCGTGCCGTTCGGTTTACAGGATGAGTGTAGCGCGAGGGGACAGGAAATAGCGTGCGAAAACGCCGTTACAGGTCGCTCTCGTTAAAGCCGGCGTCGATATCGAGGTTGCTGCCGTCGGCCGCCGTGGTGGCAAGCTCGTCGCAGCGCTCGTTGAGCTCATGGCCGGCGTGGCCCTTAACCCAGATGAACTCCACTTTGTGCTTGCTCTTTGCGGTGAGCAGGCGCTCCCACAGATCGCGGTTCTTGACGGGCTGCTTGTTGGCGGTTTTCCATCCGCGCTTTTTCCAGCCGTCGATCCAGTGCTTGTTAAAGGCGTTGACGACGTACTGCGAATCGGAATGGACTTCGACGTCGCAGGGGCGGTTGAGCGCCTCGAGTGCTACGATGACCGCCATGAGCTCCATGCGGTTGTTGGTGGTCTTGGCGTAACCGCGCGAAAGCTCGGAGGTAAAGGTCTTGCCGGCGGGGTTGGTGTATTTGAGCACGGCGCCGTAGCCGCCACGTCCCGGATTTGATCGGGCCGAGCCGTCGGTATAGATGATGACCTTCACATGGTTCCTTTCGTTGGGTACGTTTCGTGCGAGTGACCATTGTAGCGCCATGCCCGCCGGGGGCTAGCAATCTACGATTTCTACCCCGTCTTCCAACAGTTAGTTGGCATGGATGATGCGGTTGAGCTCGTCGAGGTATTGCTGCAAGAGGGGAGAAGGCTTGCGCTCGTTGTGCATGATATAGCCTACGTGCATCGTTGGGGCGTCTGCTAACGGGATTGATGCCATACCCCATTGCATTTCATTGGAGAGGACACCGGTCGACAAGGTGTAACCGTTCGACGTGATGAGTAAGTTAGTGAGCGTTCCGCGGTCCGAGATTCGAATGTTGCGGTCGCATGGGATATAGCTAAAAGGTTCCTCGGCGTAATAGAAGGAGTTTGAGGTTCCCTGCTCAAAGCTGTAGCGCGTATAGGGCGTGAGGTCGGCAAGCGACAGCTGAGGGCGGCGTGCGAGTGGATGGCGCTCGCTAACGAAGACGTGGACCGTCGCGTCGAATAGGGGGTGGAAGCTCGCGCGGGCATCGGTGAAGGCCTTCTGCAGAACGCGGGCGTTAAAGTCATCTAGATACAGAATGCCGATATCGCTGCGAAATGCGCGGACGTCGTCGATAATCTGCGATGTGGTGGTCTCGCGCATGATGAACTCGAACTTGCTGTCGCGGCAGCGCTCGACCACGTTGACAAAGGCCTCGACCGAAAAGGCGTAGTGTTGGGCGGAAATGGCGAGGCGGGCTTGCGGGGTGCCGCCGTCCTCGTAGCGTGCCTCGAGCATGTCGGCCTGCTCTACGACC
>CALINZ010000336.1 GCA_938045085.1 uncultured Collinsella sp.
TGCCGGGCAGCAAGACCGAGCAGGGCAGCGTGATGGCCTGGGGCTGCGACCCCGACGCACTGAGCGCCGATCCTTACACGGGCGCGCACAGCGCGGTCTACACCTCGGTTGCTAAGATCGTCGCCGCGGGCGCCGATTATCACAAGGCATATCTCACCTTACAGGAATTTTTTGAAAAGCTCCGCAATGAGTCCGTGCGCTGGGGCAAGCCTTTTGCCGCGCTCCTCGGTGCGCTGGACGCGCAGCTTGAGCTCGGCGCCGCCGCCATCGGCGGTAAGGACTCGATGTCCGGCACGTTCTTAGACCACGACGTCCCGCCGACGCTCATCTCGTTCGCCATTGCACCGGTGTGCGCGGGCGAGCTTGTGACGACTGACTTCAAGTCCGCCGGTCACGGCGTTTATCTCTTCTACGGCGGCACGGCGGAGCAGAAGACCGCCGCGTGGGAGCGCTTCACCGCGCTCGCCCGCGCGGGCAAGGCCGCAAGCGCATGGGCCGTTGAAAACGGCCTTGCCGAGGCGGTGATGAAGATGTCGCTCGGCAACGAGGTCGGCTTTGCCGCGGCTTCGACCGCTCTCGACTGGTACCGGCCCATGCCCGGCGCGATCGTCGCCGAGCTCACCGAGGAAATTCCCGACGCCGTCTGCATCGGCATCACGACGGCGGAGAAGACGATCACCATCGGCAATGACGAGGCGAGCATTTCTGAGCTGCTGGCCCTGAACGATTCCGTGCTCGAATCCGTCTATCCGACGAAGACGCAGGACGCCGGTACGGTCGTGCGGTTTACCTGTGAAACGGAAAAGCGCGCCGCGCCCGCCGTTAAGGTCGCACGCCCGAAGGCGTTGATCCCCGTCTTCCCCGGCACAAACTGCGAGTACGACACCCAGCGCGCCCTGCTCGAAGCGGGCGCGGACGCCGAGCAGTTCATCATCCGCAACTTAACGAGCGCCGACGTTGCTGACAGCGTCGAGCGCTTTGCCAAGGCCGTCAAGGATAGCCAGATCATCGTCATCCCCGGCGGCTTCTCCGGCGGCGACGAGCCCGACGGCAGCGCCAAGCTCATCACGGCGTTCTTCCGCAACGCCGCAGTCAAGGAGCAGGTCACGGACCTCCTCGAAAAGCGCGACGGTCTGATGCTCGGCGTGTGCAACGGTTTCCAGGCGCTCATCAAGCTCGGTCTCGTTCCCTATGGCAAGATCATGGACACCGACGCTGATTTCCCGACGCTGACCTACAACGTCATCGGCCGCCACCAGTCCCGTCTGGTCCGCACGCGCGTGTGCTCCAACAAGTCCCCCTGGCTTGCGGGTACGAAGGTCGGCGACATTTACACCGTGCCCATTTCGCACGGCGAGGGCCGCTTCCTCGCATCCGAAGAGCTTGTGAAGAAGCTCGCCGAAAACGGCCAGATCGCCACACAGTACGTAGACCTTGACGGGTATGCTACAATGGATGCAGCATTCAACCCCAACGGCTCGATCTGTGCCATCGAGGGTATCACCTCGCCCGATGGCCGTGTATTCGGCAAGATGGGGCACACCGAGCGCATCGGCAAGGAGCTTTACCGCAACGTTCCCGGACAGTATGAGATGGAGCTGTTCACCTCTGCCGTGCGCTATTTCAAGTAATTTAAGAAGAGAGGAGCAGACCCAATGGCTTATTATTATCCAGAACCGTCTCACACGTTCAGCGAATATCTGCTCGTCCCCGGTTACACGTCCGAGGACTGCATTCCTGACAACGTCTCGCTCAAAACGCCCCTCGTGCGCTACCGCAAGGGGCAGGAGGAGTGCCCCATCAGCCTGAATATCCCGATGGTCTCGGCCATCATGCAGTCGGTGTCGAACGACACGCTGGCCATCGCGCTGGCCAAAGAGGGCGGCCTTTCGTTCATCTTCGGCTCCCAGTCCATCGAGAGCGAGGCCGAGATGGTGCGCCGCGTGAAAAGCAATAAGGCGGGCTTTGTGCCGTCAGCCTCGAACCTGACAAGCGAGCACACGCTGGCCGATGTTTTGGCCCTCAAGGAGAAAAACGGCTTCTCGACCGTCGCCATCACCGAGGACGCAACGCCCAACGGCAAGCTCCTCGGCATCGTGACGAGCCGCGACTACCGCGTGAGCCGCATGAGCACTGATTTGAAGGTGCGCGAGTTCATGACTCCGCGCGAAAAGCTCGTCACCGCTCCTGCGTCGACCACGCTCAAGGAGGCTAACGACATCATCTGGGAGCACAAGCTCAACGCGCTGCCCATCGTGGATGAAAACGACCACCTGCTCTACTTCGTCTTCCGCAAGGACTACGCCGAGCACAAGGAGCACCCCCTCGCGCTTCAGGACGACAAGAAGCGCTACCTCGTCGGCGCGGGCATCAACTCCCGCGACTATGCCGAGCGCATCCCCGCGCTCGTGGAGGCCGGCGCGGATGTGCTGTGTATCGACTCGTCGGAGGGATACTCCGTCTGGCAGAAGAAGGTCATCGCCTACGTGCGCGCGAACTATGGCAATACCATCAAGATCGGCGCGGGCAATGTCGTCGACCGCGACGGCTTCCGCTTCCTCGCCGAGAGCGGCGCGGACTTTGTCAAAGTCGGCATCGGCGGCGGCTCCATCTGCATCACGCGCGAGACCAAGGGCATCGGCCGCGGTCAGGCGACGGCCGTCATCGACGTCTGCCGCGCACGCGACGAGTACTTCCGCGAGACCGGCATCTACGTGCCCGTCTGCTCCGACGGCGGCATCGTGCATGACCACCACATCACGCTCGCTCTGGCCATGGGCGCGGACTTCGTGATGCTCGGCCGCTACTTCGCCCGCTTCGACGAGAGCCCGACCGAGCGCGTCAACGTCAACGGTCAGTACATGAAGGAGTACTGGGGCGAGGGTTCTGCGCGTGCCCGCAACTGGCAGCGCTACGACCTGGGCGGCGCCGCGAAGCTCAGCTTCGTCGAGGGCGTCGACTCCTACGTTCCCTACGCCGGTTCCCTCAAGGACGGCGTGGGCGGCACGCTCTACAAGGTCAAGTCTACGATGTGCAACTGCGGTGCCCTCTCGATCCCCGAGCTCCAGGAAAAGGCACGCCTGACCCTGGTGAGCTCGACCTCCATCGTCGAAGGCGGCGCCCACGACGTTGTCGTTAAGGATTCGCAGCAGTCTGTGTCTTATCGATAGGATAAGAGCTGCACATAAAGGTTGAGTATCAACCACGTTATTTAGATAAAGCGAGATGCCCGCAAGTCGCAGGCATCTCGCTTGTCGTATTTGCTATTATCAGTCGAGTCAACCTTAGGGTCGGGCGGCTTAGCTTTGTTCGCTACAAGTTCCGCACGCAAAGAAGAGCACTAAATGTGCTCTTCGTCTTGCGCAGGACTGTCCGCAGTAGCGAACAAAGCTAAGCCGCCCGACCCCAGCTAAGATTAAAGGAGCTGATATGTGCGATTGCACAGATCATAAGGACGAGATCCCTGCCTACGACGCGCAGGCCATTGAGTCCAAGTGGATGAAGGCCTGGGAGGACTCCAACCTCTTTGCCGTCGACACCGACGACAGCAAGCCCAAGAAGTACGTGCTCGAGATGTTCCCGTATCCGTCGGGCGACCTGCACATGGGCCACGCGCGCAACTATACCATCGGCGATGCCATGGCCCGTCAGGCCCGCATGCGCGGCTACGACGTGCTGCATCCCATCGGCTTTGACGCCTTTGGCCTGCCCGCCGAGAACGCCGCCATCAAGCACAACACGCAGGCTGCCGCCTGGACGTATAAGAACATGGACCAGGCGCTCGCCACGATGAAGCGCATGGGCTTCTCCTACGATCTGGATCGCATGGTCAAGACCTGCAGCCCCGACTATTACCGCTGGGGCCAGTGGATTTTTGAGAAGATGTGGGAAAAGGGCCTGGTCTACCGCAAGAAAAACCCGGTCAACTGGTGCCCCACCTGCAAGACCGTTCTGGCCAACGAGCAGGTCACCGAGGGCAAGTGCTGGCGTTGTGGCACCGAACCCGAGAAGCGCGACCTGGAGCAGTGGTACTACAAGATTACCGATTACTCTCAGGAGCTGCTCGACGACCTGGAGAAGCTCCCCGGCTGGCCCGAGCGCGTCAAGCAGATGCAGGCCAACTGGATCGGCCGCTCCGAGGGCGCCGAGGTCGACTTTACCCTGTGCGACCAGGATGGCGAGCCCATCGAGGGCGACGAGGGCAAGATCACCGTCTTCACCACGCGTGCCGATACGCTCTTTGGCGTCTCCTTCTTTGTCCTGGCTCCCGAGTACGCTCGTCTGCACGAGCTCGTCGAGGGCACGGAGTACGAGGAGGCCGTGACCAAGATCGTCGAGGACTCCAAGCATATCTCCGCCGTCGAGCTTGCCCAGGGCACTCTCGAGAAGCACGGTGCCTTTACCGGCCGCTACGTGGTGAACCCCGTCAACGGCGAGAAGGTCCCCGTGTGGGTTGCCGATTATGTCGTTGCCGACTACGGCACCGGTGCCGTCATGGCCGTTCCCTGCGGCGACCAGCGCGACTTTGAGTTTGCCCGCAAGTACGACCTGCCGATCGTTCCGATCATCCTGGACGATGACGATCGCGCTGCCGTCGAGGCCAGTGGCGAGACCATCGATACCTTCCATGCCGAGACCGTCGACTGGGATTGCGCCCACGCTGCCGAGGGCACGCTCGTCCAGTCCGGCAAGTACACCGGCATGCGCGGCGGTAAGCACTCCGAGGGCGAGGCTGCCATCGTGGCCGACCTCGAGGCCATGGGCTGCGGCCGTCGCAAGGTCGAGTTCCGCCTGCGCGATTGGCTCATCAGCCGCCAGCGCTATTGGGGCAACCCCATCCCGGCCATTCATTGCGAGCACTGCGGCATTGTGCCCGTGCCCGAGGATCAGCTGCCGGTGACGCTGCCCGAGAACCTGGATCTGGGCGCCGGCGAGACCCTCGCCGAGTGCAAGGACTTCTACGAGACCACCTGCCCGGTTTGCGGTCGCCCGGCCAAGCGCGAGACCGATACCATGGACACCTTCACCTGCTCCAGCTGGTATTACCTGCGCTATACCGATCCGCACAACACCGAGCTGCCCTTCTCCCGCGAGGCGGCCGACCGTTGGATGCCCGTCGATAACTACATCGGCGGCATCGAGCACGCCATTCTGCACCTGCTTTACAGCCGCTTCTTTACCAAGGCGCTACGCGACCTGGGCCTGCTGAGCGTGGACGAGCCCTTCACCAACCTGCTGTGCCAGGGCATGGTCAAGGACGAGAACGGCGACACCATGTCCAAGTCCAAGGGCAACGTCGTGCCCCCGAGCTCGGTTATCGAGCCCTACGGCGCCGACACCATGCGTCTGGCTATCCTGTTTATCGCCCCGCCCGAGAAGGACTTCGACTGGGATCCCAAGGCCGTCGAGGGCGCCAACCGCTTTATCAAGCGCGCCTGGCGTATCGTGTGGCAGCTCGTCCAGTCGGGTGACGCCAGCGTGGCCTTCGACAAGTCCGTGCTCGACGAGGTCGCGATGAAGCTCTACCGCGAGCGTCACCGCACCATCGCCAAGTGCACCGAGGACTTCGACCGCGGCCAGTTCAACACCGCGATCTCGGCCGTCATGGAGCTCGTCAACGCGGCGAGCGCCTACCTCAACGCCACCGAGGGTGCTGACCGCGACAAGGCCCTGTGCTACGGCGTGGCCAAGGACATCGTGAGCGTCCTGGCGCCCATCTGCCCGTTCTGGGCTGACGAGCTGTGGCACGAGGCACTCGGCTGCGAGGGCAACGTCTACACCGCCGCCTGGCCCGAGTTTGACCTGGCCGAGTCCATCGAGGACACGGTGCAGATCGTCGTCCAGGTGCTCGGCAAGGTCCGTGGCCGCATCGACGTGCCCCGCGATGCTTCCAACGAGGAAATGCAGACTGCCGCCGAGGCTGCTGTCGCCAAGTGGCTCGAGGGCAAGACGGTCGTCAAGGCTATCTGCGTGCCCGGCAAGCTGGTCAACCTGGTGGTTAAGTAAGCACTGCGAGCATAACTGACGCATAAAAGACGAGGGACGATCCAGCTGGGCCGTCCCTCGTTTTGCGTTATATGCCCTGCTTGGTTTGTGCCTAGCGCCACCCTCTACGGAATGTGTACCAAGTCCCTAAAGTAGACGTTGCCGGTTTGCTCCTCAAACATCCAGATATTGAGGTAGATGTCGTTGAGGTCGTTGTTCACGTCAAAATTTGGGTCGTCGAAGGTGCCTACAAAGGTGAGCATTGCGGTCGTTTCTTCGCCTGCGGCGACGGGCTGGCGCATGCGCACGTCGTGGACGACACCGTTGACGTAGGCATAAGCATCAACATCGCCAAACATCATGTCGACATCGGTGTTGTTTGTCACCGCAAAGACCAACACGGCGTCGCCGTAGCCATCTGTGTCCTTGCCCAAGCAGGTAACATGGACGTTCTCGTCTGCCTCAAGATCGATGGGGAACTGTTTTTGAGGGTCGGGACCTAAGCCCTGGGGGTCGACTA
>CALINZ010000337.1 GCA_938045085.1 uncultured Collinsella sp.
CTGCGCCATACGCTTAAGGGGAATCTGCTCCTCGGTTGCCGCACGCACCTTCTCCGAGAGCTTTGCCGTCATATCCGTCTCGACAAACCCGGGGGCGACCGCATTCACTCGTACGCCGCGGGGCGCAAGCTCGCGCGCCACCGCCTTGGTCAGGCCGATCACGCCCGCCTTGGAGGCAGCGTAGTTGGCTTGCCCGGCATTGCCCATCAGGCCCACGACCGAGCTCATGTTGACGACGCAGCCGCCGCGCTGGCGCATAAAGGTCTTGGTGAGCGCGCGCGTCGTATTGAACGTGCCCTTGAGATTGACATCGAGCACGCGATCGAAGGCATCGTCGCCCATGCGCATGAGCAGGCCATCGCGGGTGATACCGGCGTTGTTGACGAGCGCCCAAATCGAACCAAAGTCGTTGAGCACGGCCTCGATGCACGCATCGACGGCATCGGGGTCGGCCACATCGCATTGATACGCGCGAGCTGTGGCACCAGCGGCCTCGCAGGCTTCGCACGTCTCGCGCGCCGCATCGACGCTACCGGCATAGACGACGGCGATATCAAAGCCGTCCTCCGCCAGGCCAACCGCACAAGCGCGGCCGATACCACGCGAGCCGCCCGTGATCAGTGCCACGCGACGTGAATCGTTGCGCTCGAGCGCGCCGTTGTTCAAGTTGCCCATGTCATTCCTTTCGGGTTACAGCCCTGTGGGCTATGCGAGCTCGTCGGCAATAGCTGCGACCTGCTCGGCTGTTTCGCACGAATACACGCGAACGTCGCTCAACGTACGCTTGACCAGGCCAGACAGCGTTTTGCCGGGGCCAATCTCAATAAACGTGTCGATGCCCTGATCCTGCAGCGCATGCAGTGTGTCGACCCAGCGCACGGCATGGCTCACCTGGTTGGCCAAGACATCCGATGCTGCTCGCGGATCCGCCGGATAGGGCGCCGCCGTCATGTTTGCCATAACAGGAATCAGCAGCGGAGACGGCGTGTGGCCGTCTTGGATATACGTCGCCAGCCCCTCAGTCGCCTCGGCCATATAGGGGCTATGAAATGCACCCGACACCGCGACTTTCATAGCGCGGCCGCCAGCCTCTTTTACCAGGACGTCGAGGGTCTGCAACGCATCGGGCGCTCCGGCCACAACCGTCTGCTGCGGACTGTTGTAGTTGACCGGCCAGCAGTCCTCGCCGGCCTGCGCAGCCAGGTTCTCGACTTGCGCCGCATCGAGTTTGATGACGGCGCGCATTCCGCCGGGGTGACGCTCGGCCGCCGTGGCCATCAATACCGCGCGCTCGCACACGAGCTCAAAGCCCGCTCGCGCATCGAATGCCCCCGCAAAGGTGAGCGCGGCGACCTCGCCAAGCGAAAAACCCGCACAGGCGGCAGGCACCACGCCGCGCTCACGCAGGGCGGTAGCCGCTGCCAGGTCGTGAACGAACACGCACGGCTGCGTGTTCTCGGTCTGCGAGAGCTCCTCCTTCGAAGCGCTCCGGCACTGCTCGCTGGTCCCCGGGCGCACCTCGTCGGCAATGGCGAACACCTCGGCGGCCGCCGGCGATACCTCGATCAGGTCGACGCCCATCGCGGGGTGTTGGGCGCCCTGGCCGGCAAACAGAAACGCTACGCTACCCATGCGGACGCACCCTTCAGGACGCACTCGGCGCCATCGACCAGGTCATCAACGATTTCACGCGCGCTCTGGCGTTCGTTGACCATGCCGGCAATCTGTCCACACAAATACGAACCCTCTTCGTAATTACCGTCCTTTGCGGCTTTACGAAGCGCGCCTGTGCCCATGGCCCCAAGCTCCTCGGCACTTGCGCCCGCCGCCTCGCTTTTGGCGTAGGCATTGGTGAAGGGGCTCTTGAGCGCACGCACCGGATGTCCCGTCGAACGGCCAGTCGCGCGCGTCGAGGTGTCTCCCGCCTTGAGCACTAGCTCTTTGTATTGCTCAGAAACAGTGCATTCGTTTGCAACGAGGAAGCGTGTACCCACCTGGACGCCGGTGGCACCGAGCATAAAGGCCGCTGCCACGCCGCGACCATCGGCGATACCGCCGGCTGCCACAACGGGGATATCGACCGCGTCGACAACCTGCGGAACGAGCGCCATCGTCGATGTCTCGCCAATATGCCCACCCGATTCGGTGCCCTCGGCAACAACCGCCGTGGCCCCACGACGCGCCACGAGGCGCGCCAGCGCCACCGAGGCAACAACCGGGATGACCTTGATGCCCGCGTCGTTCCAAGCCTTCATGTACTTGGTGGGATTGCCGGCACCCGTCACGACGACCGGCACCTGCTCGTCGATTACAACCCGTGCGACCTCGTCGGCAAACGGGCTCATAAGCATGACGTTCACGCCAAAGGGCTTGTCCGTCTTGGCGCGCAACTCGTGAATCTGATCGCGCAACCAGTTGGCGTCGGCATTCATGGCCGCGATGATTCCCAACCCGCCGGCCTCGGACACGGCCGAGGCAAGCGAGGCGTCGGCAATCCAGGCCATGCCGCCTTGGAACACGGGCTTTTCGATGCCGAGCAGCTCGCAGAGAGGAGTCTTGAGCATCTCTACTTCTCCAATGCCGCCTCGACCGTATCGGCGAACTCGCCAACCGTCTTGGGGTTCTCCTCGGTATCGAGCTCAATGCCAAACTCGTCCTCGACGGCGACGAGGATCTCAACGGTGCCCAGGCTGTCGAGGCCAATCTCCTCGAGCGTGGACTCAGGCTTCATCTCGACGTCGTCAAGACCAGCGGTCTCGCGGATAACGTCGCAAACGCGCTCGAAAGTCTTCTGATCTGCCATGGTGTTTCTCCTTTTTGTTTTGCCCCTGGGGCGTTTTTATTACCTATGTGCAACTACTTCCAACGAAGCAGATAGCCACCTATATCCAAGCCGGCACCAAATCCAACGAGGGCGACGGTGTCGCCCGCATTCAGTGCGTCGGTACGTGCCAGCCGGTCAAGCGCAAAAGGAATGCAGGCGCTCGAAATGTTGCCGGTCTCGCGCAGCGTTCGAACCACACGCTCGTCTGGCACGCCGAGGCGTTTGACCGCCTGACTCAGGATTCGTTCGTTAGCCTGATGGAATACAAAGTGGTCGATGTCCTCGACCGCGATGCTCGCGTCGCAGGCGAGCTTGTTGACCGTGTCGCAGATGGCATTGACGCCGAACTTGAAGACGCGACGGCCATTCATGGACAGCACGCTTTCGCTATCTGCGGAAGCCTTAAACGGCGAGGTACCGACCAGACCGGGAACGCGCAACGTCTCGACGTCGGGCGCCGTCGAAAGCTCAACGGCAAGGGGGCTGTCTCCCCCAGCTTCAATCACTGCGGCGCCTGCCCCATCGCCAAAAAGCACGCAGGTGGCGCGGTCGGTCCAATCGAGCGCGCGCGTCATCTGCTCGGCAGCAACGACAAGCACACGCTCGGCACGGCCGCGGGCGATATAGCCCTCGGCGACATCGAGGGTAAATACGAAGCCGGCGCAGGCCGCCGAGACATCGAAGGCAGGGCACGTCGCGCCAAGTCGCTCAGCAACGGCACACGCCTCGGCGGGAACAAGGTGGTCACCCGTCGTCGTCGAGCAGACGATCAAATCCAGCTGGCTCGCGTCGATTCCGGACACCTGGAGTGCCCGCTCGCTCGCCGCTACGGCAAGGTCGTCAAGTGACTCGGTGGTGCAGACGTGGCGGCTCTTGATACCTGTGCGGGTAAAAATCCACTCATCCGAGGTATCGAGGAACTCGGACAGCTCGTCATTGGAAACACTGCGCTTAGGAAGCGCCGAGCCTGTTCCAAGAATCGTGAAACCCATCACTAACCTCCTTTGAGTTGTTGACGTGTTTACTTCGACCAAGAGAGGATAGCGCATTTCAGTCGTTGTTGACGTGTTAACATTAAATTGTCCAAATGCGACAAAGGCTTCACATTGTGTCTATCTCTCGACACCATTGCGTTATTCACTTATTCATTAAGGAGGTAGCAGCCGTTATGGATGCTAAATTAACGATAGTAGACGTAACCGGATCGACCAACGATGACCTGCTCGAAGCAGGAAAACAGGGAGCGCCGCACGGCACAGGGCTTGCCGCCCGAGCTCAGACAGCAGGACGCGGCCGACGCGGCCACAAGTGGGATTCAACCGCTGGCAACCTATTGCTTTCGATTATCCTGCGTCCTTGCGTTAATCCTGCAAAGTACTCTGGTCTTGCCGCCGTCAGCGGCCTAGCGGTGCTCAGGGCGCTCGAAAAGCAGGGACTTGCAAACGAGATTGGCCTCAAATGGCCTAACGACCTGGTCGCGCGAGGGCGCAAGCTCGGCGGCATTCTGGTCGAGGCCGCACGCGATAACGAAGGCAACCCCTTTGCGGTCTGTGGCATCGGCGTCAACGTGAACTATGTGCCCGCGGAGGTTCCCGATGGCGGTCTGCCGGCAATCGGTCTCTCGGACCTCAACGAGAATGTTCCCGCCGTCGATGTGTTACTCAAGGAGGTCTATCACACCGTCGTAAACGCTGTGGACGCGTGGGCAGATCTGCTCAACGCCATGGAAGAAAACTCCGGACCGCTCGCGCCCGTCCACGGCGAATATGTCACTCATCTCAATTGGATTGGGGAGCACGTTATCGCCCGCTCCCCTGCTGGTGACGAGCTGGCACGCGGCATCTTTAAAACCGTCGATGCCTTTGGTCGCGCGTGTATCGAAACGGAAGATGGCATGCGATCCTTCCATTTTGAGGAGGCATCGCTGCGCCCCTTGAGCGAATAGGGCGCCGCAGCCACCTTCTCGGCAGCATTACCCGGCAGTCTAAACCATCATGCAAAACAAAAGAGCCCCGCTACCGTAATGGCAGCGGGGCTCTTTAAGCTATGAGCGATATCGCTTAGAGCTTGATGTCGATGTCGACGCCAGCGGGGAGGTCGAGACGCATGAGCGAATCAACGGTGCCCGAGGTGGGGTCGAGGATGTCGATGAGGCGCTTGTGGGTGCGCATCTCGAACTGCTCACGGGAGTCCTTGTTCACGTGCGGCGAGCGGATAACCGTGTACAGGTTGCGCTCGGTGGGCAGGGGAACAGGACCGGAAACGCGAGCGCCGGTCTTCTGAGCGGTCTCGACGATGAGCTTCGCGGACTGATCGACGACCTCGTGATCATAGCCCTTGAGGCGAATGCGGATCTTCTGGGTAGCCAACTTAAACCTCCAAAGAGTGCGAGAGATGTTCTCGCGGATTACGTAACAGGGAGCTCGAACTTAGGCGTTCTTGCTCATGACCTCGTCCACGATGGACTTGGGCGCGGGCTCATAAGAGTCGAACTGCATCGTGTAGGATGCACGGCCCTGGGTCTGGGAGCGAAGGTCGGTAGCGTAACCGAACATCTCGCCCAGCGGCACCTTGGCACGGATGAGCTTGGTGTTCTTGCGATCCTCCATGCCCTCGATCTTGCCGCGGCGACCGGAGAGGTTGCCCATAACGTCGCCCATGTACTGCTCGGGGGTCTCGACCTCGACAGCCATAATCGGCTCGAGCAGCTGCGGATCGGACTTCTTGAGGGCGTCCTTGATAGCCATGGAACCGGCGATCTTGAAGGCGGCCTCGGAGGAGTCGACCTCGTGGTAAGAACCGTCGAACAGGGTGACCTTAACGTCGAGGACCGGGAAGCCGGCGATAACACCGGTGTTCAGGGCCTCCTGGATGCCCTTGTCGATGGACGGGATGTACTCCTTGGGCACGACGCCGCCGACGATAGCGTTGACGAACTCGTAGCCGAAGCCCTCCTCCATCTTCTCGAGCTTGATGACGGCGTGGCCGTACTGACCGCGACCGCCGGACTGACGGACGAACTTGCCCTCAGCCTTCTCGACGTCATGACCAGCGGTCTCGCGGTAAGCAACCTGGGGCTTACCAACGTTAGCGTCAACCTTGAACTCGCGGAGCAGACGGTCGACGATGATCTCGAGGTGCAGCTCGCCCATGCCGGCGATGATGGTCTGGCCGGTCTCGTGGTTGGTGGACACCTGGAAGGTCGGGTCCTCCTCGGCGAGCTTGGTCAGAGCCAGGGACATCTTGTCCTGCTCGGCCTTGGTCTTGGGCTCGATGGCAACGTCGATAACGGGCTTAGCGAACTCAATCTTCTCGAGGACGATCTCCTTGCCCTCTTCGCACAGGGTGTCACCGGTGGTCACGTTCTTCAGGCCCACGAAGGTGTAGATGTTACCGGCGTCAGCGCGGTCCATCGGGTTTTCCTTATCGGCGTGCATCTGGAAGATCTTGCCGATACGTTCCTTCTTCTCGCGGGTGGAGTCGAGCACGGAGTCGCCCGGCACAACGGAGCCGGAGTAGACGCGCACGAACACGAGCTTGCCGTAGAACGGGTGGGTGGAGATCTTGAAGACCAGAGCCGCGAACGGATCGGACTTGACCGGGTGACGGTCGATCTCGACGGACTCATCGCCAGGCTTGTAGCCCTTGATGGCCGGCACGTCTTCAGGAGACGGCAGGTAA
>CALINZ010000338.1 GCA_938045085.1 uncultured Collinsella sp.
CTGTTAACCGCGCTGTTGTAGGTTCGAGTCCTACCCGGGGAGCCAGGTTGTAAAACCCGTCGCTTATGCGGCGGGTTTTTTCATGCCGCGATCGCCGTTCGCGAACGTTACCGTATCAACATTTCGTGTCGAGGATGTAATCCCGAGGCCCGCCACCTCAACATGGCGCGGTCGTTGTAGAATAATGCAATGATTGCTCCCACGACATGGTGCCGCGAGCACCAAGAAAAGGAGATTCTTGTGTCTGAGACCATTAACGGCAGCCTGAGCGTCTCGAACGACGTTATTGCCGATATTGCCGGTTATGCCGCGATGACGTGCTATGGCGTTGTCGGTATGGCTGAGCAGCTCCAGGGCGCCGAGAGCGTGCGCCTGCTTGCCGGTCAGCGCCTCCGCAAGGGCGTGCTTGTCTCTGCCGACGAGAACGGCCTTACGGTCGATCTTCACGTCGTGCTCGAGAACGGCGTCAACATGAAGTCCGTCTGCCACAATCTTTCGAGCTCCGTTGCCTTCACCCTGCAGGAGATCGCCCAGATCGATCCCGCCAGCCTTAAGATCGGCATCCATATCGACGCGCTCAAGAGCCGTCTGAACTAGCATCCGAAAACGGAGATTCAAATACCCATGATTGCAAAGACCATTCGCACCTGTTTTCCGATCGCTGCGGCTGCCGTTTCCGACAAGGCCGAGGAGATCAACAAGCTCAACGTCTTCCCCGTGCCCGATGGCGATACCGGCACCAACATGTCGCTCACGCTCGCCTCGGTGACCAAGGAGCTCTCTGCCCTTCCCGCCGATGCCGATATGGAGGCCATCGCCGGTGCCATCACCCACGGCTCTCTCATGGGCGCTCGCGGTAACTCCGGCGTTATTACCTCGCAGATTCTTCGCGGCGTGGCCGAGGGCCTTGTCTCTGCCGACGAGCCTATTACGTCCGCCAACATTGCCTTCGCCTTCCGTCGTGCCGTCAAGGTCGCCTTCCAGGCTGTCCGCAAGCCCATCGAGGGCACGATCCTCACGGTCCTGCGCGATGTCTCGACCAAGGCCGATGAGTGCGAGAAGAAGAAGTTCTCGGCCGAGGATGCGCTCGATGCTATCGTCGTCGAGGCGTACCAGTCCGTCGCCCGCACGCCCGACCTGCTGCCCGTTCTGAAGGAGAACGGCGTGGTCGACTCCGGCGCCTTTGGCTTCGCCATCTTCCTTGAGAACTTTGTGGCTGCTGCACTTGGCCGCAGCACCGTTGTCGAGGATTTCTCCGCTACGTTTGACTCCGCCGGCTCTGCCCGCGATGCCGCTCTTGGCCGCGTTGAGATCGAGGCTAACGACGACTGGGAGGGCTCGGAGTTCCGCTACTGCAACGAGTTTCTCTTTAAGGCCGACGCCCCGTTTGACGAGGACGAATGCCTTAAGTTCCTAGGCTCCATGGGCGACTGTGAGCTGCTCGTGGGCGCCTATCCCGACTACAAGATCCATGTGCACTCCAATACCCCCAACCTGGTGCTCGAGCATATGCTGCAGCTTGGTCAGATCTACGAGGTCTTTATCCACAACATGGAGATGGAGGCCCACGACCGTACCGCCAAGATTCACGAGGACCAGGAAAAGGCCGCCGAGCCCGCCAAGGCGCTGGGCTTTGTCGCCGTTGCCGCCGGTTCCGGCGAGGCCGACATCCTCAAGTCCCTTGGCGTCGACGTGATCGTCTCGGGTGGCCAGACCATGAACCCCTCGACTGCAGATCTGCTGGGTGCCGTGGACCAGGTCAACGCGACCTCGGTCATCATCCTGCCCAATAACGGCAACATCCGCATGGCTGCCGAGGCTGCCGCTTCTGCCTGCACGGACAAGAAGGTCGCCGTCGTTCCCACCAAGACCGTTCCGCAGGCCTTCTCCGCGCTGTTCGCGGTCCTACCCGATTCCGAGCTCGAGGATGCCGTCGCCGCTATGGTCGACGCCATCAGCGAGGTCCGCGATGGCGAGGTCACCCGTGCCGTGCGCGACTCCAGCGCCTCGGACGGCTCGCCGATTCACTCCGGTGACGTCATGGGTATCATTGCCGGCTCCATCGACGTGGTCGGCTCCGACGTGAAGCAGGTCACGCTCGATTGCATCAACCGCATGCAGGAGGAAGAGGAGGGTGACGCGCTGACGATTCTGGCCGGCGAGGAGCTGTCCGATGAGGCCTTCCAGGAGATCGTCGACGCTATCGAGGAGGCTCAGCCCGATCTGGAGATCGACGCCCATCGTGGCGAGCAGCCGCTCTATCCCGTGATCTTCTCGATCGAGTAGGCAACTGCCTATGTCCGAGCTGTGCTCCGTGCCGCGCGTCTCGGAGCGCTTTGCCCAGAGCAATGCGCTCGACGAGGATATCGCGCGACTCAAATATGTTTCGGGTAAACGTGAGGAGGCCCTTCGCCGTCTGGGAATTCGGACGGTGGGGGACCTCCTTCTCCATATTCCTCATCGATACCTCGACTTTACCCGTTCGTGGTCCATCGAGATGGCGCCCATCGGTACCGTGTGTACCATCATCGCCACGGTCGACCGTATCGTCCAAAAGCAGCCGCGTCCGCGCATGCAGGTGACTGAGGTCTCACTTGTTGACGAGGCGGGCGTGCTGCAGGTCGCCTTTTTCCGCCAGCCCTGGATTGCCCAGCAGCTTAAGCAGGGCGACCGCCTGGCCGTGATGGGCAAGGTCGAGTTTGCCTACGGTTTTAAGCAGATGGCCTCGCCCCACTTTGAAAAGCTCGAGGACGGGCGCGCCGCAGGCACCATTCTGCCGGTCCATTACGTGAGCGATGGCGTGAGCCAGGCGTGGATGCGCCGCATCGTAAGCGGCGCGCTCGAGGTCGTCGGCAATCCGTTCGATCCGATTCCCGCGCCGCTGCGCGCAAAGCGGAAGCTCATGAGCAATGCCCGCGCGTTGCGTTCGATCCACTTTCCCTCGAGCATGGCTGAGCGCGACATCGCACGCCGGCGTCTTGCCTACGAGGAGTGCCTCTACCTGCAGCTGGCGCTGCGTCTGCGCAACGACGGTGGCCTGGTCGATGTGGTGCCCTATGCCCACACCGCGGGCGAGCATCTGGGCGCACTTAAACAGGCCCTTCCGTTTTCGCTGAGCGACGAGCAGGAGGCCGCATTCCAAGACATCCTGCATGACATGTGCGATGGCGGGCGCGTGATGAACCGTCTGCTGCTGGGCGATGTCGGTACCGGTAAGACTGCCGTTGCCGCCTGCGCGCTGGCTGTGGCTGCCGATAGCGGCACGCAGGCCTGCGTTATGGCGCCCACGGGCGTGCTGGCGCGCCAATATGCCGATAAGACCGGCCCTCTGCTCTCGCAGGCCGGCATGTCCTGGGCGCTTCTGACGGGCGCCACGCCGGCCGCAGAGCGCGAGCGTATCCATGAGCGGCTGCAGTCCGGCGAGCTCGATGTCCTCTTTGGCACCCACGCGGTGCTTTCGGACAATGTCACGTTCAAGCATCTGTCGCTCGTGGTCATCGATGAACAGCACCGGTTTGGCGTCGGCCAACGCAACGCCCTGCGCGCGAAGGGACCCGGTGCCGATCTGCTCGTTATGACGGCAACGCCCATCCCGCGTACGCTGGCGCTTTCGGTCTACGGCGATCTGGATACGAGCATCATCCGCCATCGGCCCG
>CALINZ010000339.1 GCA_938045085.1 uncultured Collinsella sp.
GTTGGAGCCGGAAGGTCGGGTGCCTGGGCAAGCCGCAGCACTAGAAGTCCAACCTCACAGGAATACCCTGCGACGCCATATATTCCTTCACCTGGCGAATGCTGAACGTCCCAAAGTGAAAGACGCTCGCCGCCAGCACGGCATCGGCCTCGCCCTCGATCACACCCTCAGCAAAATGCTCGAGCGTGCCCACGCCGCCGCTCGCGATGACGGGAATCGGCACCGCGCGCGCCACGGCGCGGGTGAGCGCCAGGTCAAAGCCGGCCTTGGTGCCGTCGCGGTCCATACTGGTGAGCAAGATCTCGCCGGCGCCGCGACGGGCCGCCTCCTCGGCCCACGCCACCGCGTCGATACCCGTGGCGTTGCGGCCGCCTGCGGTAAAGACCTCCCACTTGTCGGCACCAGATGCGCCGGGCAAACCGACGCGCTTGGCATCGATCGCCACGACCACGGCCTGGCTGCCAAACGCCGCGGCAGCCTGGCTAATCAACGACGGATCGCGCACGGCGGCAGAGTTAAGCGACACCTTGTCGGCGCCGGCTGCAACCATGGTGCGCATGCCCGCCAGGTCGCGAAAGCCGCCGCCCACGGTATAGGGAATAGCGAGCTCCTCGGCCGCATGCGCCGCCATCTCGATGGTCGTCGCGCGGTTGTCGCTCGTGGCGGTAATGTCCAGGAAGACAACCTCGTCCGCACCCTCGCGGTCGTAGGCGCGGGCTAGCTCCACCGGGTCGCCCGCATCGCGCAGGCTCACAAAGTTGACGCCCTTGACCACGCGGCCGTCCTTGACGTCCAAGCAGGGAATCACGCGTTTGGTAAGCATGGGCTACTCCTCCCCTCGGGCGGCGGCTAGCGCCTGGGCCAGCGTAAAGTTGCCCTCGTAGAGCGCACGGCCGGTAATGGCGCCCTCAATAGCATCCTCACCCACCGCGGCCAGCGCGCGAATGTCGTCGAGCATCGAGATACCACCCGAAGCCACGACGGGAAAGCCCGCGACCTCGGCCACATGACGATACGCCGCCACATCGATGCCCGTCTGCATGCCATCGCGCGCGATGTCGGTATACACCAGATGCTTAAAGCCCAGCTCGGAAAGCTGCGCCACGGCATCGTCGAGTGCCACGCCCGCGCCGTCGCGCCAGCCGTTCACCTTGACCTGGCCGTCGCGTGCGGCGATATCTGCCACCAGCAGCTCGCCAAAGCCGCGAGCCGCCACCTCGGCAAATCCCGGCTCGGTCACGATCACCGTGCCCAGCGCGATGCGACGCGCGCCATAGCCGGCAAGCTCGTCGATGCGCGCGAGCGAGCGAACGCCGCCGCCCACGTCCACGGACAGACCGTCGACGCCGCAGATAGCCTTTATCGCCGCCGAGTTGGCAGCGCACGCGTCCTCGTCCTCGCCAAAGGCAGCGGACAGGTCGACGACGTGCACCCAGCTCGTGCCCTGCTCGGCAAAGGAGCGGGCAACGGCCACGGGGTCGTCGGAATATACCTTGCAGCGGCTCCGGTCACCGCGCTCCAGGCGCACGACCTTACCGCCGATCAAATCGATTGCGGGAAACAGAATCATCGGCCGGCCCCCTCGACGATGCTCACAAAGTTTTTAAGAATGCGCTGACCCAGCGCGGAGGATTTCTCGGGATGGAACTGGCAGCCCCACACGTTGCCATGGCGCACGATGCACGGGAAGCTCCGCGTATAGTGTGTGCGCGCCAGCACATCGGCGGCATCGGCATCGTCGGACACCGCGTAGCTGTGGGTGAAGTACATGTTGGCACCCTCGGCAAAACCAGTAAGCAGCGGATCGGCCGCACCGGTGGGCGTCATGTGCACCTGGTCCCAGCCCACGTGCGGCACCTTCAGGCGACTCGACTCCAAGCGCGTGCACGAACCGCACATAATACCCAGGCCATCGACCCAGGGGCCACCGGCCTGCTGGGGGGTGTTGCCATCGGCAACCGCGCCCTCGTCCGCAGGCACGCCTTCGTTGCCGCGCTCAAAAAATAGCTGAAGGCCCAGGCAGATGCCGAGCAGCGGAGTTCCGGCGGCGACGGCATCGAGCACCGCGTCCGCCTCGCCGCTCTGGCGCATAAAGGCGATCGCGTCATAGAACGCGCCCACGCCCGGGATGACCAGGCCGTCGGCATTACGGATCTGCTCCGGATCGTCCGATGTGCAGGCGGCGGCACCGGCGCGCGCAAGCCCGCGCGCAACGCTCGACAAGTTGCCCTTGTGGTAGTCAACCACCACGATCTTCGGTTCGCCCACGCGACCCCTCCACTTCTCATCATCCAAAACCACCACAAAGGTGCCTGTCCCCTTTGTGGTGGTTTAACCCTTGTGACGGTTACAGCGATCCCTTGGTGCTGGGGATGCCCTGCACGCGGGGATCGAGCTCGCAGGCGTGGCGCATCGTGCGACCCACGGCCTTAAAGGCGGCCTCGATAATGTGATGCGAGTTGCCGCCCGCCAGCTCGCGCACGTGCAGCGTGAGCTTGGCATCGCGCGCAAAGGCGTAGAAGAACTCGACGGCCAGCTCGGTATCGAAGCTGCCCACGCGCTCGGTCGGCACGGGCAGCTCGCAGTAGGCCTGCCCGCGCCCCGAAATATCAACAGCAGCCATCACGAGTGTCTCGTCCATGGCGATCGCCGCGTCGGCAAAGCGTGTAATGCCCGCCTTGTCGCCCAGCGCCTGGCAAAACGCCTCGCCCAGCACAATGCCCGTGTCCTCGACGGTATGATGCGCATCGACCTCCACGTCGCCCACCGCGTGCACCGTCAGATCGAACAGGCCATGGCGGCCAAAAGCGTTGAGCATGTGGTCGAAAAACGGCACACCGGTCGAGATATCGCACACGCCGCTTCCATCCAGGTCGAGCTTTACGACAATGTCGGTCTCGCCCGTCTTGCGGGTTACCTCGGCATAGCGGTCCATCTACATCTCCTCCTTCACCAGCGCGGCAAACGCAGCCAGCACCTCGTCGTTTTCCTGCGGGGTACCCACGGTAATGCGTAGGCAGTCCGCGAGCCCCGGCGCGTAGCTAAAGTCGCGCACCAAAATCGAATACTCATCGCGCAGACGCTCACGCACGCGCGTGGCATGCGGCGTGCGCACGAGCACAAAGTTCGCCGCGCTCGGCCACGCCTCCACAGGCAAGCCCTCGGCAGCCATCACGCGCAGAGCGGCCAGCTCGCGCTCGCGCTCGGATGCGACCTGCGCCACCACAGGTGCGTAGGCATCACGGGCACGCACGCAGGCAAGCGCGGCGGCCTGGCTCAGCACGTTAACCGAGTAGATCTGGCGAATCGCCGCAAACACATCGATGACCTCAGGCGCCGCGATCACATAGCCCAGACGCGTGCCGGCGGCGCCGAACGCCTTGGACAGCGTATGCAGAATCGCCAGGTTGGGATGCTCGGCGATAAGCCCCTGCGCCGTGGTGGCCGCGCCAAACGAATCGTCGGCAAACTCCACGTAGGCCTCGTCGACCATCACCATGCCGGGGCAGGCATCGCACAGAGCCGCAACAAAGTCGAGCGGCGCCACGTCACCCGTGGGGTTATTGGGCGAGGTCACGATTGCCAGGTTGCACTCGGGCGCTGCCGCAAGCACGGCTGCCTGGTCGAGCTCAAAGGTCGCGGGGTCGCGCCACACGTCGCGCACCTCGGTCTGGCAGAGCGACGCAAAGAACGCGTACTCGCTAAAGCACGGCGGGCAGTTGAGCAGGGTTCGCCCAGCGCCGCCAAACGCCAGCAGGTAGTTATAGAGCAGCTCGTCACCGCCGTTACCCACGCAGACATTCTCGCGCGCCACACCATGCCAAGCGGCCAGCTCGTCGCGCAGATCGTTGGACATGGGATCGGGATAGCGGTTGAGCGGTGTAGCGGCCAGGGCGGCGTCGACCGCCTCGCGCACGCCAGCCGGCACGGGACAAGTGTTCTCGTTGGCCGAAAGGTTGATGCGTGTGGGCGTAAAGTTGGGATCGTAGGGCTCAATGCCGGCCAAGTAGGGCTGGACGAGCTCCTTCATACGGGGCGTGAGCTCGGCCATATTAGGCCTCCTTGCCAGTCGCGCCGGCGCCATCCGCGCTTGCAGCCGCCAGGTCCACGCCCTCGGCAACCGTCGCCACGGCGTCGCCCGGCCAGGCAACCTTGGTCAGGTCGGCCGCGGCGAGCAACTCGGCGCTCACGGCATCCTCGCCCTGCTCCAACACGCGACGGCGCAGTGCGGCAGAAAGCGCGTGTGCCCACAGGCCCTCGGCCTCGGCCAGACGCTGCGTAGCGGGAGCGTCGGAGAGCAAGCCCTCGGGCGTATAGCAAATGACACTCGAGCGCTTGACGAACTCCTCCACCGAAAGCGGGTTGGAGAACATGGCGGTGCCGCCGGTCGGCAGCGTGTGGTTGGGGCCGGCAACGTAATCGCCGAGCGGCTCGGAACTCCAAGCGCCCACAAAGATGGCGCCGGCGTTGCGGATACCGCCGAGCAGGCCCATCGCATCCTTGCAGTGCAGCTCCAGGTGCTCGGGCGCCACGGTGTTCACCGCCTCGACGGCGGCAGCCATGTCGGCTGCCACCACGATGGTGCCCTCATTGTCGAGCGAGGCACGGGTAATCTCGGCGCGCGGCGACTGCGCTACCAGAATGTCGATACCCGCCTCGACCTCACGCGCAAACTGCTCGTCGCAGGTCACCAGATAGCAGGCCGCCAGCGGATCATGCTCGGCCTGGGCCATCAGGTCGGCCGCGACCACCATAGGCTTGGCCGTGGCGTCGGCCAGCACGCAGACCTCGGAGGGACCGGCGACCATATCGATACCCACGTCACCCGAGACAATCTGTTTGGCAGCGGCGACGAAGGCGTTGCCCGGGCCGGTGATCTTGTCGACACGCGGAATGGTCTCGGTACCGTACGCCAGCGCGGCCACGGCCTGGGCGCCGCCCACCATATAGATCTCGTCCACGCCACCGAGCTTGGCGGCCGCGAGCGTATACGGGCTGATCAGGCCATCTTTTTGCGGCGGAGTCACCATGACCACGCGCTTGACGCCGGCCACCTTGGCGGGAATGGCGTTCATGAGCACGGTGGAGGGATACTGCGCACGACCGCCCGGCACGTAGATGCCAGCCGCCGCAAGCGGGGTCACCTTAACGCCGAGCATCGTGCCGTCCGGGCGCGTGGTAAACCAGCTCTGCTCGACCTCGCGCTGGTGGAACTCACGAATCTGGCGCGCGGCCTTCTCGAGCGCCGCGACAAAGGCCGGATCAAGACCTTCGAGCGCGGCATCGATCTGCTCTTGCGGCAGACGGAAGCTCTGCAGCTCAACACCATCAAAACGCTGGCAATAGTCGCGCACCGCGGCATCGCCGTTGGCGCGCACGTTGGCTACGATATCGCGGGCAGCGTCGACGATGTTTTGCGGCAGCACGCCCTTGCGGTTGAGCTGGTTGGTAACGAGGCGCTCACCGGGAGCAAGCTTGATGGTCTTCATATCGGTATCCCCTATCGGTCGAGGCTGCGTCTGAAAAACGAAAGGCCGGGCGGCGGCGCCAATCAGCCCGCAGCCCGGACGTTGGGGCGCCCGTGCGTGCTCGCGCTA
This sequence comes from uncultured Collinsella sp., assembly GCA_938045085.1. Lineage (GTDB taxonomy): Bacteria > Actinomycetota > Coriobacteriia > Coriobacteriales > Coriobacteriaceae > Collinsella. Next base: position 5,598 of record CALINZ010000339.1, read on the forward strand.
TTGCGCCGAGCCCGCGACGGGCTCAAAATGCTTGTCCTTAACGGCCGCGGCCAGGCGATCTGCCAGATTACGCACGCGCGGATCCAAGCGAGCGGCACCCGGATTGACGAAGAAGCGCGCCGTGCAGTCCATAATGCGACCAGTAATAACCAGGTCGTTGTCACGCAGCGTGGCGCCCGTGGCGGTGATGTCTACGATACGGTCGGTCATGCCGACAATGGGGCCCAGCTCGATGTTGCCGTGCAGCGAAACGATGTCGGCGTTCACGCCGCGCTCGGCATACCAGGCGCTCGCGATGCGCGGGTACTTGGTGGCCACGCGAAGCGACCCGCGGCGGGCATAGTTGCGCTCGGCCTGGCCGGCGCGCCACGCGGGCTCCGCCTCGATAAAGGTGCACAGACCGTAGCCCAGATCGACCAGCTGCAGCAGGTTGAGGTCTGCCTCGATAAGCGAGTCCCAACCGCAGATGCCGCAATCGGCACCGCCGCAGCCCACAAAGGCGGGCGCGTCGCCGGGACGCACGATGACAAACTCGATATCGCCGACCGTGCCCTCGCCGGCACGCGTGTCGCGGCCGCGCACGATCAGGTGACGGCCGGGGTCGCGCAGCTCAGAGACGTCCAAGCCCGCGGCCTCGAGCACGTCGAGCGTGTCGGCCTTAAGCGAGCCCTTGGGCACGGCGATGCGCAGCGGGCCCTCGGCGCCACGGCCCGCAGCGTGATCGCCGTCGGAAGCGGCGTCCTCGGCCGAGGTGCGCGCGGCCTCCAGGCGCTCGAGCGAAAAGGCGAAGCCCGCCGCCGGCACCTCGATACCGTCGCCAAATGCGCCGGTAAAGATAGAGTCGTAGCGACCGCCCGAGCCCACCGGATCGGGCAGGCCGCCGGCATAGGCCTTAAAGACCAGGCCCGTGTAGTAATCGAAAGAGTTCATGATAGAGAAGTCGAACGACAGCACCTGGGCGTCCTCGGGTGCCAGGCCCTCGACCAGGGCACGCAGCTCGCGCGTCAGCGGCGCGACGATACCGGCGGCCTCCAGCAGCGCGTCCACGCGGTCGAGCACCTCGGCACCGCCGTGCAGACGCGGCAGCTCGCTAATTGCGGCCTTGACGGCATCGGACTCGACGCTTACCGCCACGCGGGCATCGAGGCCCACAAAGTCGTTGGCATGCACGCAGCGCAGGGCCTCGGCGGCCAGCTCGCGATCCTCGCACGCCGCGAGCAGCTCCTTAAACGGACGCACGCTACCTGCGATAATGCGCGTATCGGGCAGTGCCAGCTTGCGCACGGCCTCGGCCACGAGCGAGACAATCTCGACATCGCCCGCGGTATCGCCCGCACCGATAAGCTCAAAGCCCAGCTGTGTAAACTGGCGCGAGCCACCGGCATTGCGCTGGCACTCGCGAACCACCGGCGCCTCGTAGCGAAGGCGCAGGGGCAGGTCGGCTGCGCGCATGCGGGTCGAAACCAGACGCACGATCGGCAGCGTGTTGTCGGGACGGACCACCAGCAGGCGGCCATCATCGTCAAAGAGCTTAAACGGCGTGTCCGCAATGCGGCCGCCTTCCTCGAGCGAGCCCTTGTCCTCGAGCAGCGGCGTCTCGACCGGCAGGTAATGATGCTCCCTAAAGCAGCCCTTCACCGTACATGCGATCTCCTCGCGCGCCCGAGCCTCCTCGGGCAATATGTCCCGGAATCCCCACGGTGTGGCCGTCATCTGGTGAGCCTCCTCATGCTGTGTTTCATATAGAGCAGAAGACCGGCATAGCTCCGCCGGTCTTCTGGGTACTTTAGCATACTAGAGTGTTTGCGGGGAAAATCCGTCGCAACGGCTCACACCGTATTCATTTGGAAACATAGGGCAGATTGCCGCAGCCCAACCCCACCTAGGCGCCAATCGCGCGTCGGTACTCCGCCATAACCTGAGCGTCGGCTGCCGCGGGATTGGCGAAATAGCGCCAATCATAGGTCTCGGCCGAAACAACTCCGCGATAGCCGCGCGCCACCAGCCTATCCAGGTCGGCGCGCATATCGCGGTCGCCATCACCCCAGGCAAGATGCGTCGTGCCATCTGCCGCAACATCGACAAAATGCACGTGGGCGACATCATCGCCAAGCAGATCAAAATAATCGTCGATGGTATCCCCCGCCACCGCCATAGCGCCCAAATCCAGACACGCCTTAAGTGCCGGATGATCAACTGCCTCGATCATGCGCTTCGTATCGGCCGCCGAGTTCACGATCATCGACTCAACCGGCTGTAGGGCCTCGAGCACCAGTCGCACGCCGCGCTCTCCCGCATGCTCGGCAATCGCACGCAGCATCGAGGCGCTGCGACCCCACGCGTCCTCGATCGGCTCGTTCAAAAATGCCCAGCCGCTCGAGACCATGACCTGCTCGGCTCCAAGTTCCGCCGCGATATCCACAACGTTCTTAAAGTACGCGAGCGTGCGAGTGCGCGCCTCATTCCCGCGCGCCGCGATATTCCACGGCTTGGGATTGTTCTGTTCGGGACAAAGCCCCACAATCCGAACCCCATACCGCTGTGATAGCTCCCGCACCTGCTCGAGCGAATCGTATCCATGGCAATCGACATACAGATGCATCGCCCCGGTCCAAAGCTCGCAACACGTGTAGCCCGAAGCCGACGCCGAAGAAAAGAACTCCTCAAGGTCAAAATAACGATGGCTGATATTCATGACGGCAAGCTGGGGATAGCTCATAATTACTCTCCAACCCAAGCGAGGCCCCGTTCCATATAGGAGCGAGGCCCGATTACACAAACGTTATTTGCTCTTAGTAGTCGAACTGGTGATAGTAGCGACGGTAGTTGAGGTTGTGCTTGGTGACCGTCTCGTAGTAAGCGGCAAGGCGATCGGTGATCAGCGAGGAGAGAATCCACGGAGACACGATGACGCGGAACTCGTCGTCAAGGCCGGGGATCGCGAACTCGGCGGTGTCGATGATGTTGATGTCGGTGTCGCCGGTCACGCCGCGGGTCAGGAACGCGCGGGCGCGCTCGTCGAGCTTGCGGTTCTCGTCCTCGCCCATGAACAGGAACACGGGGACGCCCGGCTCCACGAGCTCGAGGGTGCCGTGGAAGAAGTCGGCCGAGGTGATGTAGCGGGTGCGCTTCCACTGCATCTCCTCGAGGATGCACATCGAGAACAGGATCGTCTCGCCCCACAGGGCGCCGGAGCCGATGAACATGGTGTAGGGGGCCAGGGCGTACTTCTTGGCGAGCTCCTCGGCGCGCGGCTCGAAGCTCTTGCGGATGTCGACCAGGTGGGTCCAAACATCCTTGGTCTGCTCGATGAACTTATCGAACTGCGGGAAGCAGCCGCGGCGGTTGAGCAGGCGCAGGCCGAAGCAGTCGGCGAGGTAGTAGCCCTTCTCGCAGCCGCCCGAACCATGGTCGGAAGCCATGGCGACGCAGTTCTCGGCGCCGACAGCCTGGCCGATGGGGCCCTCGGGCTTGGTCATGGCGTAGACGCGAATGCCCATGCCCTTCATCTTCTTGACGGCCTCGAGGACCTCGGGGGTGGTGCCGGACTCGGAGGCGGTGAGCACGACGGACTTCTCGGTCATGCGCTTGTGGCCCATGACGTTCCACTCGGCGGCGTGGATCAGGTAGACCTCGAGGTCGCGGTCGCCGAACTTGTTCATGAGGTACTCGAGCTGCATGAGCTCGTCCCAGGTGCCGCCGACGCCCATCAGGAACACGGCGTCGTAGCCCTCGTCGGCGACCTTGTCGGCGAGCGCGGTCATCTTCTTGCCGGTCTCGTAGAGCGCCTTGCCGTCCTCGAGATAGCCCTCCTGGTCGAAATGCATGATCTCGATCTTCTCGGTTTCCTTCATTTGTCTCTCCTTTCTGGGGTTGTTTCCACATCCCCCATGCCAACGGGCATCAAAACCCGCTTACATTCCGTAACACTCGGCCGCTTTGGCCTTAAGCGCATTGACTGACTCTTCGTAGCCCTCTGCCTTGACCTCCATTTGCTTGGAGACAGCATCAAGATACGGGTGCACGTCCCATGACTTCAGACGCTCGGCTATCATGGCCGCAATCGTCTGGAAGAACACAAGATTGGGAATTGCGCTGAGCAGCGGAGCCACCTGAGGCACCGCAACCTCGTGAACCCTACCCTTGGGATGGGCCGTGAGCAGCACCGTTTTTGTCGTAACGTTCGATAGCGCATCAGCGATATTCGCAAGACGCTCCGACCCCTGCGGATCGTCGACGATAAACACCAGATAGCCCGGAACGATCTGCATCTCGGGACCGTGGACGAACTCCTCGCCTTCGTGATGCATGGCAGGAATCTTGATGGTCTCGCTCAGCTTGAGCGCTGCCTCCTCGGCAACACCATAGTTGGGGCCGTTGCCGACGACCATAGCGGGCGTGTGCTCAGAAAGCTCGAGCATGTGGTCTTGGACATATGCCTCGGCGGTCTTGCACATCACGGCATTGGCCTGGATAGCCTCGCGCAGGTCGTCAAGACGCTGGGCAACGCCCTTGGCGTCAATCGTTCCGCGCGCCTGACCGCCGTAAACACCAAAGAGCACCAGGTACTCAACGAGAACCTCGACGCCCAGAGTCACAAAGTCCACCGACTCGACGCCCACACCGTAGTCAAGAACGATGTCAGCGTGTTCCTTGATGGGTGCCTCGACGTTTGCCGTGAGCGCAACTGCAGCCATATCGTGTGCGCGCATGTAATCGAGCGCCGCAATCGTATTGGTTGAATAGCCGCTCTGCGAGACGGCAATGTTAAGCGCATACTGTGGATAGGTGTGTTCAAAATCGACGAAGGCCTCGGGCGTCACGACGGACACCTGCATCTGCAGCGCATCTTGCAGGTAATCGCGGGCGCAATCCGCAGCATGGCGCGACGAACCCGAAGCAACGATGCGCAGCGCGTCAAAAGAACCGGACTGGAAAATATCAACGAGCTGCGCTACCAGCTCAGACGAACGCTCGAGGTTCTCTCCCATACGCACATGGGCAAGCTGAACGTAATCGAGCATCTTCATCGTCTCACCTCGTAACAAATCATTAGTATTTGATACCAATCACAGTTACAGGTTACAGCTTTTTGATACCTCTTTGTCGATTAATTTATCCCCATCGGCGAACGGTCGATTTTGAGCCCTGTAAGGTTGTATATACAGCTGACCCAACGATCAAAACTGGTTAGTTTCCCAGCCGTTATTCACAAAATACCAGCTAGTACGTATAGGTGTAGCCGCCCGTATCGCCACGATTGAAGGACTTTACATACTCGATAGCCTGACCGCTCGCGTCATAGCTCACGCATTCCAAAAGCAAAACAAGATCGCCCTGTTCCAGTCCAAGGAGGCCGGCATCTCGTGCGCCCAGCGCTTCGATATCGAGCTTTTCCTGTGCCATGACTGGCTTTCGGCCCAGCATCTCATAGGTCTCGTACAAACTGAAGACCGACACGTCAATATCTTCGATGGTTGGGAACAGCAGGCAGGGAATCAGCGCCGTCTCAATCGATACGGGGCTACCGTTTATGCAGTTCAGGCGTCGAACGGAATAGAGCAGGTCGTCCTCGGCGATGCCAAACAGGTCGGCGTAATATGGCCCCGCATAACGCTTGGAACGCGCGAGAATACGGACGGACGGCTCGCCGCCCGAAGCACGGACCGATTCACGGAAACCGACCGTGCGTTCAAAAAAAGCAGGTACTTTCTGTGCCACAAAGGCACCTTTTCCCCGAACACGGCGAATCTGCCCGCGCCGAACCAGCTCATCGACAGCGCTTCGGATGGTCAAGCGTGTCGTACCAAATTCCTCGGCGAGGTCTTTTTCGGACGGAATCATGGAACCCGTGGGATATATACCGCGCTCGATACGTTCCTCGATGCGGCGTCGAATGCGCATATAAACCGGGGTGGCATCTACTGTTTCAGCCATTGTTCACCTGCCACGCTCCTCATGCCGTTCTCTTCGCCGTTATCGGCAAAGCGGAACTTTGTGGGCAAAATCACCGATTTGCAATGCTCCACAAAACGCATGTCCTTATCATATTCGATCGAGCTCTCATAGAACACCGGCGTTCCCTCTTCTTGCTGGAGCAGCTCGGCCTCTTCGACGTTCAAACGCGAGATGGAGATATGCTCACGTCCATGCTCAACACGCACGCCACCTTCTTTGAGCAAGACATCGTAAAGGCTCTCGCACTCAAAATCGTGCTCGGTAAGCGATGGGCACAGGGACAGGTTAACGTGAGCCGTCTCGATTGACGCCGGCTCGCCCTCAATAAGTCGAACGCGCTGCAGGCGAAGCAAAGGAGCGCCTACAGACACCCCAAGCTTGTCGGCAAGCGCCTCATCCGCCTCGATGGTCCCGGTGGAAACCAGACGAGAAGAGGGGTGCAGGCCGGCAGTCCGTACAGCATCGGAAAAGTTATACGTTTCCTGGAAGATGTTCAACGGCTTGGGAGGACAAACATACGTACCCGATCCGCGACGGCTCTCGAGCGTTCCACACGAGATGAGCCGCGTGATACCGGCACGCAACGCCGTACGCGAAACGCCAATCTCTTCGCACAGCACGCGCTCGGCCGGCAGGCGATCGCC
>CALINZ010000340.1 GCA_938045085.1 uncultured Collinsella sp.
CGCAAGAACCTCTATGTGTTGCATTCGACGGGTGCCGACGGCTTTGAGGAGACCGAGCGCGCTTTGGCGCTGACGCCCGAGGAGGCGAAGCGTTACCGCGTCCAGCCTTACATCGACAACATGGGCGATATGCTGGCTGCTGCCGATTTGGTGCTCTCGCGTTCGGGCGCATCGAGCGTGGCCGAGATCGCTGCACTCGCCGTGCCTTCGGTGCTCGTGCCGTACCCGCACGCCACGGCCGATCACCAAACCACCAATGCCCGTTATCTGGTCGACGCCGGGGCCGGCGTGCTCTGCGCCGATGCCGATATCGACGGTTCTGCCTTTGCCGATGAACTGCTGCACCTGGTCGATGACGCGGCGGCGCGCGACGCCATGCGTCAGGCGGCGCGTGGTCTGGCTCAGGATAGGGCCGCCGCTCTTCTGGCGGATGCGGTAGAGGGTTTGCGTTAGTTAGACGGGATATCGTCGGTCGCCCTCGCGCTGATGCGGTAGGTGCGGTACAGTTAACGGGTTACAGGCAGTGTTTACGCAAGGAGTACACGAGCACATGGCTGATTCCCAGACTGCAACCTCCGCGCCCGAGTTTAAGAGCGCCCACTTTATCGGTATCGGCGGCGCCGGCATGAGCGGCATCGCCCTCGTTCTTCATGAGCGCGGTTATGCCGTTACCGGCTCCGACCTTAAGACGTCACGTTATATCCGCCAGCTTACCCGCGCTGGTGTGAAGGTGCATGTGGGCCATGAGGCCGCCACGATCGACGAGGTCAAGCCCGACGTGGTTGTTGTCTCCACCGCTATTCCGGAGTCCAACCCCGAGCTCGTGCGCGCTCGCGAGCTTGGTATTCCCGTGTGGCCCCGTGCCAAGATGCTCTCTGCTTTGGGCCACGGCTACACCACCGTCGCTGTTGCCGGCACGCATGGCAAGACCACCACGTCTTCGATGTGCGCCACCATGCTCGACCGCATGGGTCTGGATCCGAGCTTCTTGATCGGTGGCATCGTCGAGGGCTATGACACGAACGGCAAGAACGGCTCCGGCGACTATTTT
>CALINZ010000341.1 GCA_938045085.1 uncultured Collinsella sp.
CAGCAACGCCGGAACCGGAGCATTCCAAGAAGGAAGAGGCGAAGAAGGAAGAGCAGTCTACGACTGACCTGGCGGTTGGTGCGACGGTGACCACGGCTGCCGGTCTTTCCGTCGTTGTCGATTCCGTCCAGCCCGGCCTCACAAATTATGACGGTTCGACCATGACGGGCATTCACGTCACGTACGTTAACAATGGCGATGAGGGCGCAGATTACAATATCTACGACTGGAAGGGCGAGGACGCCAACGGCGCTCAACAGAATCAGGGTTACTACAGCGAGGGCTCCGATGAGCTGCAGTCTGGTACCCTTTCCGCCGGTGGCTCCGTGGCGGGCAATATCTACTTTGATGGCGATATCAAGAAGGCACTGTATTTTGCCAACATGTTTGATAAGTCTGCCACTGCAAGCTGGGTGCTGGCCTAGCATGTCGCTACCGTTGCGCCGTATGGGAGGTGAGGTCGTATGCCCGATAAAAAGTTGACTGACGAGTTACTCAATGAACTTCTCGACGCGCCAAACATCGATGGCTATATCAAAGAACACGACTTTGCCGCCCCGTCGCTTTCGGACTACCTGAAGCGGCTGCTGCAGGAAAAGGGCTTGGAGCGCTCGCGCGTGGTTCGTATGGCCGATCTCAATGAGACCTTTGGCTATCAAATCTTTACCGGTGCGCGTCATCCGAGTCGCAATAAGGTGCTGCAGATTGCCTTTGCGATGGCGCTGACGCTCAAAGAGACCAACCGTGCGCTGACGGCTGCCGGGGTAAGCGTCCTTAACTGCAAGGACCGCCGCGATGCGATTATCATCTTTTGCATCGATCGCGGGTGCAGCCTCCAAAAGGTCAACGAGGAACTGTATCGCTTTGGCGAGGAGACGGTGAGTTAGCGGCTGATATCTGAGCCGGCGGAGCTGTCGAACAACGATGCAAACGAACGGGGCGCGGATGCCATGGGGTGTCTGCGCCCTGCGCTATGATGGAGGCTATGGATACTCAGACCCCAACATATTCCAATGACGAGCTGGCCGCAGCGCTTGCCGAGCACCTGGCGTCGCTCGATCGCGACGACAGCTATCGCGTGGAGCGTGTACTTAAGCGCTCGTCCGTTGAAACAACCGAGCTCGTGTACTTTGAAGGAACCGGCGGTGGTTCGCTCGGCCCCTTTGTCCGTAAACGCATCGATGCTTCGGCTCAAATCGGCGGGGCATACGAGCGTCTGTTTGCCGCCCAGCGGGCAGGCAGGCGTTTTGAGCACCTGCCCAGAATCGTCGATTGTCGTCGTGTGGGCGACGAGCTCAACGTGGTTATGGAATACATCGAAGGGGAGACGCTCGGGACGCTGGTGGACCGTCTGGGAGCCACCCCCGATTATGCGCGTGAATTGTATCCTGCCCTATGCGATGCCGTGGGCGAGCTCCACGCCGGTTTTGCAATGGCGGGGGAGACGTCGGCGCCGGTGATCCATCGCGACCTCAAGCCGT
>CALINZ010000342.1 GCA_938045085.1 uncultured Collinsella sp.
CGCGGGACAGCCCCCTCTTTTCCTATTGATCCGTTGGGGACGGAGGAAAACGGATCACATGGAGCTGACAAGAGGCCTGGTTCGTAATGGTCTGGACAGTTGGTTCAGATACGTATAAATCTTGGGCAGCTTGGGATGCGTTTTGAGCAATTTCTGATTGGGATGGGGCTCGGATGGGCGTTTGGAAGGGAGGATGGGACGTTTACATGGCCTCGAGGAGCCCAAATTAGTCGAAACAGAGGTGTTCGTGCCTGATCCAGCTCTAGGGTTTATACGTATCTGAACTAACTGTCCACCCCAGTCTGGCGGCTGCCGATTCAGTGCGGTTTGAGACCGCTATTCGGCCCCGTTGCGACCGGTGGTACTCTTGTATCCGTTTGAAATCGAGCGAAGGAGTGCCGCTATGGAGCAATCGAGCCTGTTTGGTGACGGCGTGGACATCGATACCGAAACGCCAGCGAGCACGGATACCGCTGCACCGGCCGATGCCCGTGCCCAAGCCGCCGCGCGCGCGGCCGAGCTGCGCCACGAGCTCGATTACCACGCGTACCGCTACTACATGCTCGATGCACGGATGCCGCCTTCGACAAAATGCTCGTTGAGCTGCAGGAAATCGAGGCGACCTACCCCGACCTGGTGACGCCCGACAGCTATACTCAGCGCGTAGGTGGCTACGTGAGCGAGCAGTTTACGCCGGTCACGCACATGGCACGCATGTATTCCATGGACGATGCCATGGACCTGGACGAGCTCGACGCATGGCTCCAGCGTACCGAGGATGTGCTCGGTGCCGGCAGCGTCACCTATACCTGCGAGCTTAAGATCGACGGTTTGGGCGTGGCGCTTACCTACCAAAACGGCACCTTTGTGCGCGCCGCCACGCGCGGTGACGGCACAACGGGCGAGGATGTGTCGCTCAACGTGCGCACCATCAAGGATGTGCCCATGCACCTGTCCGAGCCCGCGCTCGCCCACATGGGCGCCGACCGCGAGCGCACCATTGAGGTACGCGGCGAGGTCTACATGCCCAAGGGCAGCTTTGTTCGTCTGAATGAAGAGGCCGATGCCGAGGGCCGCGACCCCTTCGCCAACCCGCGCAACGCCGCCGCCGGCAGCCTGCGTCAGAAGGACCCCAAGGTCACGGCGCGCCGCGACCTGGCCACCTTTATCTATGCCATCGCCGATACCGATCCGCTGCACGTCCACAGCCAGCGCGAGTTCCTCGACTGGCTGCGTAGCGCCGGCTTTAGCGTCAACCCCAACGTTGCCCGTTGCGCCACGCCCACCGAGGTCCACGAGTTCTGTGCCCAGGCCCTTGAGCACCGCGGTGACCTGGATTACGACATCGACGGCGTGGTCGTAAAGGTTGATAGTTTCCAGCAGCAGCTCGACTTGGGCTTTACCGCCCGCGCGCCGCGCTGGGCCATTGCCTTTAAATTCCCGCCCGAGGAAAAGCAGACCGTCCTGCGCGAAATTCGCATCCAGGTGGGCCGCACCGGTGTGCTCACGCCGGTCGCCGAGTTCGATCCGGTGACGGTCGCCGGCTCCACCATCGCGCGCGCCACACTGCACAACATCGACGAGATCCGTCGCAAAAACGTGCGCGAGGGCGACACTATCATCGTGCACAAGGCAGGCGACGTAATCCCCGAGGTCGTGGGCCCGGTGCTCGACAAGCGTCCGGCCGATTCGGTCGACTGGCACATGCCCGAGGTCTGCCCCGTGTGCGGCAGCCCCGTGGTCCACGAGGACGGCGAGGTTGCCTACCGCTGCGTCTCCATCGATTGCCCCGCGCAGCTTAAGGAGCGCCTGCTCCACTGGGTGAGCCGCGGCTGCATGGACGTCGACGGCCTGGGCGACGAGATCGTCGACAAGATGATCGCCGCCGGCCTGATCCACGATGTCGCAGACTTCTACCAGCTCACGGTCGATGACATCGCAGGCCTGGACACGGGGCGCACCTATGCCAGCTCCAACAGCAAAAAGGGCGTCAAGAAGGGCGACCCCATTCCGGTAGGCCTCAAGACGGCCGAGAAAATCATCGCCGAGCTCAACAAGTCCAAGAGCCAGCCGCTCGGTCGCGTGCTGTTTGCCCTGGGCATCCGCCACGTGGGCAAGAGCGTGGGCGAGGTTATCACCGAGCGATTCCTGTCGATTGATAAGCTCATCTTGGCGAGCGAAGAGGACATCGCCGAGTGCGAGGGCATCGGTCCCAAGATTGCGGCAAGCGTCAAGCAGTTCCTGGCCGTGCCCGAGAATCTCGCCGTGCTGGAGCGCCTGCGTCAGGCGGGTCTGTCGCTCGAGGTCGACTTGGGCGCCGCGCACGCGCAGGCCGCAGCCGACGCTGGCGTGGCGGGTGAGCTTGCTGACGCACAGCCGCTTGCGGGTCTGACCTTCGTGCTCACCGGTACGCTCGTCAACCGCACGCGCGATGAGGCGGGTGCGGCGCTCAAGGTGCTCGGCGCCAAGGTTTCGGGCAGTGTTTCAAAGAAGACGAGCTATCTGGTCGCCGGCCCCAAAGCGGGCTCCAAACTCACCAAGGCTGAGCAGCTGGGTGTGCCCGTGCTGGATGAGGACGCACTCGAGCAGATCTTGGCTACTGGTCAGGTGCCGGAGGCTTAGCGCATCGATAACCAAATTGAAGATCCGCCCGGAAGCACGATGCCTTCCGGGCGGATCTTATTTGGACGGGGCAACCGGCACCGTGATCTGCGTCACGTAGGTCGCGGGGTCGTCGCTGATGATGTCATCGATCAGGGCAATCTCGCGTGATGGACCGGCGGGTGTCAGTCCGTGCTCGCGCATATAGCCGAGCAGCTGCTTATAGCGCGGGCCCGCTTGCCCGTGCGTGCCGCGAAAGCTAATGGTCAGGCAGAGCGCGGCGGGTCGCACCTCGACATCGCCCAGGTATTCATCGGTATCGTCGAGCAGCAGAAAGACCTCGTCGTAGCCGTCAAAGTCGCCGGCGGCCAGGCGCTCGGCGCTAATCCCAACGCCCAGGTTGCCCAGAAAGACAAAGGTCTCGTGTTGCCCCTTCTGCAGCTGACGAATCTGCCACTCCAGCGCATAGGCGTCGGTAGGCTTAACGCGTTCGCGCAGCACGGCGCAGCGAAGCTCGGGCGTATCGATTGTGCAAATGGTATCGAGCTTGGTGTTCAAGGCATCGCGGAGCAGCGCAAGCCGGTTATCGATCTTGCGCGACACACGCTCCAGCTCTCGGCGCTTGCGCTCGATGAGCTCCTGTTGCTGAGCCAGCTGCCGTTGCATAAGGTCCACGTCGCGCGTGGTCACAAACTCTCGAATCTGCGCCAAGGGCAAGTTGAGAACACGCAGGTGGCTGATGGTGTTGAGGGTGGAGAGCTGCCGCGATCCGTAGTAGCGGTACCCGCTTGCCGGATCGATGTACGCCGGGTCCAGCAAGCCCATCTGCTCGTAATGACGTTGCGTCCCCACGCTCAGGTTAAACAGGCGCGCCACCTCGCCAATGCGGAGCAGGCCCTCGGTATGTTCACTTGGCATGTCGGTCACAGGACCGCTCCTTTCAATGGAGTCGGGGAGGGATGCCAGGCCTGCGTCGCCCCGCTACGCCACCAGCTTGTCAAAAGCCCCGCGCCGGTTGAGCACGGTAAACGCGACAACACAGATGACTGCCGACAAAATCGACCCGCACGGCGAAGCGATGCCCATGGGAAACAGCGTATCGGAATAGGCGTTCGACAGCAGCCAGGCGCCGGGCACGCGAATGAGCGCCACGGCCAGCACGTTGTGAGCAAAGCCGATGTAGCTCTTGCCATACGCAGCGAAAAAGCCGCTAAAGCAAATGTGGATGCCGGCAAAGATTGCGTCGAAAATATAACTGTGCATATAGCCGGTACCGGCCGCGACCACCGCAGGGTCCTTGGCAAAAAAGCCAATAAACGCCGGTGCCACCAGCCACATCAGCACCGTGATCAGGCAGCCGTACACCACCGAGATCGTCATGGCATTCTTGAGCACCTGACGCGCGCGGTTGCCCTTGCCCGCACCGGCATTTTGCGCCGTGAGCGCGCTGACGGTGGCACCCATGGAACTCGGCACAATGAACAAAAAGCTGATCATCTTCTCGACCAGGCCCACGGCGGCAGCGTCGACGAGCCCTCGGTGGTTGGCGATGACGGTGATAAACATAAACGCCACCTGGATGCAGCCGTCCTGCACGGCCACGGGCACGCCGATCTTAAGAATGCTGCTGAGCACCTCGGGCTGGGGGCGCAGGTCGCTGCGCTTAACGTGGATGTTCGTGCGGCGGCTCTTGAGCCACACGAGCGCGAGGGCAACGCTGACCGTCTGGGCGGTTACCGTGCCGAGCGCCGCACCCACGGGGCCGAGCCCCATGTGGCCGATAAACAGAAAGTCGAGTGCGATGTTGATGATGCACGCCACACCGATCACGTACATGGGCGAGCGCGAATCGCCCAGGCCGCGAAAGATGGCCGAGAGGATGTTGTACGCGGCGATAAAGGGAATGCCGACAAAGCAGATACGCAGGTAGGCGGCGGTGCCTTCGACCGCCTCGGGCGGCGTACCAATGAGCGCCACGATTTGCGGGCATAGTGCAAACAAGATGACGGCCAGTACCACCGAGACGCCCATAAAGAGCGTGATGGTGTTGCCGATGGCGGTCTCGGCGCGGTCGAAGCGGCGCGAACCCACGGCGTGGCCGACGATGACCGTCGTTCCCATGGCCAGGCCCACGAGCGTCACGGTAATGATATAGAGCGTCTGCGCGCCATTGCCCACGGCGGTGATGCCGGCAGCGCCGCTAAACTGCCCCATCATGTACAGGTCGGCCATGCCGTAGAGCATCTGCAAAAAGTACGAGAGCATATAGGGCAGAGCAAAGACCGCGATGGTCTTAAGGACATTGCCGCGTGTGAGGTCGTGTTCCATGGGCGGGGCACTTTCTGGCTTGGTTCATTTAGCTACCAGTGTAGTAGTGAAAACCCTACAACGATTGTAGAGTCAAGGTTTGTGATGACGCCGGAGCGAAAAAGTCTCGCGCACCATTATTCCGAGTGAATATGGACACACATCACGAGAACTCGCCGCCGGCGCTAACCTTGCAGAAAACGATTTCGGAATACTTGACACCATTATTCGGCGCGCAATAATACGTGCGTTTGCGAACAACGTTTGATGGGGGTTGAACCTGCGTGCGCAATCTCAAAATACTGTTTTCCTATCTAGGGACATACCGTCGCGATGCCATCCTCGGCGTGTTCTTTGTGTCGGTCGAGACGGTGCTCGAGCTGTTTATCCCGGTCATCATGGCCAACATCATCGATGTGGGCGTGCCTGCGGGTGATATCAACTACATGCTGCTGCAGGGCGCGTACATGTTGGTGTGCGCTGCGCTTTCGCTGGTACTGGGCTTGGGTTATGCCCGCACGTCCGCCCGCGTTGCCTCGGGCCTAGGCGCTAACCTGCGCGAGGCCGAGTACAAAAAGATTCAGACGCTCGCTTTTGGTAACCTGGACAACTACGACGCCAGCTCGCTCGTCACCCGCATGACCACGGACATCACCGTTATCCAAAATGCTGTGGGCAACGGCTTTCGCCCTATGGTGCGCGGCCCGGTGACGCTTATCGTCGGCCTTATCTACGCGCTGATGCTGTCGCGCCCGCTCGCCACCGTCTTTGCGATCATCTTGCCCGTGCTGGCAATCGTACTGGGCGCCATCACCTATCGCGTCAGTCCGCTCTACCGCCAACTCCAGACCTCGATGGACCACCTCAACGGCGTGGTACAGGAGGACCTCACCGCCGTGCGTGCCGTCAAGGCCTACGTTCGTACCGAGCACGAGGGGGCCAAGTTCGACACCGTCAATACCGAGCTCGCCGGCACGGCGACCAAGACCTTCGGCACCGCCGTGCTCAACCTGCCGGTGTTTCAGCTGTCGATGTACGTGGCTGCGCTCTCCATCCTGTGGATTGGCGGCCGCATGATTCTCGCCGGCAAGCTGGGCGTGGGCTCGCTCACGGGCTTTATGAGCTACGTGCTGCTGATCATGAACTCGCTTATGATGATTTCCAATGTGTTTTTGCTGCTCACGCGCGCTCTCACGAGTGTGGGCCGTATCGCCGAGGTGCTCGATGAGGAGCCCTTTATCGCCAACCCCGCGGGAGACCTCGCGATTGCGGCGCCAGCGGACGGCAGTATCGAGTTTCGCGACGTTTCCTTTAAATACCGCGCGGATGCAGCCGAGGATGTGCTCGAGCATATCGACCTTCGCATCGAGAGCGGCTCGACGGTGGGCATCCTCGGCGGCACGGGCTCGGGCAAGAGCTCGCTTGTGCAGCTGATTGCGCGCCTGTACGACGCCACCGAAGGCGCCGTGCTTGTGGGCGGACGCGACGTGCGCGACTACGACCTCGCGACTCTACGCGACGCCGTGGGCATTGTGCTGCAAAAGAATGTGCTGTTTACGGGTACCGTGCGCGAGAACCTGCAGTGGGGCAATCCGCAGGCGTCGGACGATGAGCTCCTCGCGGCTTGCCGCGCAGCGTGCGTGGACGAGTTTCTTGATCGCATCGGCGGGCTGGACGGCGAGTTGGGCCAAGGCGGCGCCGGTGTCTCGGGTGGCCAGAAGCAACGCCTGTGCATCGCGCGCACGCTGCTCAAGCATCCGCGCGTGCTCATTTTTGATGACTCCACCAGCGCGGTCGATATGGCGACCGACGCTAAGATTCGCGAGCACATCGCCCGGATTTCCGATACGACCGTGCTCATCATCGCCCAGCGCATCGCGAGTGTCATGGATGCCGATCGCATTGTGGTGTTGGACGACGGTCGTGTCCACGGCGTGGGCACGCACGAGGAGCTGCTGGCGGGCGACAACATCTACCAGGAGATTTACGCCTCGCAGATGGAGTTTGCGGGGAACGTGGACGCCGGCGCCGGCAGCGACGATGGCTGCGCGAATGATCCGTTTTCCTCCGTCCCTGGCGGATCGCCCTTGGAAGGGGGTGAGCGCCATGCCTAAGACCGCAGCCCAAGCACGCCCGGCCGACCTCAAGCGCACCGTGCGCCGCCTGCTCTCCTACATGGGGCATGCCAAGTTCTCGTTGCTCGCGGTGGGCGTGCTCGCCTCCGTCGCCGCCATCGCGAGCCTCGCCGGCACCTACATGGTGCGCCCCATCGTTAACGGTTTGGCTACGGGCGGGGAGGAACTGCTCGCCAAGCAGGTCATCCTGACGGCGGTCATCTACGCCGCGGGCGTGCTCTCGGCCCTGGGCTACTCGCAGATTATGGTGCGCGCGGCCCAACGCGTGGTGTCCGATATTCGCCGCGATCTGTTCGCGCACATCCAGACGCTGCCGCTCAGTTATTTTGACAGCACGCGCTCGGGCGACATCATGAGCTTTTTCACCAACGATGTCGACACCGTCTCCGAGGCGCTCAACAACAGCTTTGCCAACGTGATTCAGGCCGCCATTCAGGTTGTGGGCACCACGGCCATGCTCATCATCCTTAACTGGCAGCTCACGATTATCACACTCGTGTGCGATGCGGCCATTGTGCTGTATGCGCGCTACTCGGGCGCGCGCTCTAAGCGTTTCTTTGCTGCCCAGCAGGCATCGCTTGGCGACCTGGACGGATATATCGAAGAAATGGTCTCGGGCCAAAAGGTCATCAAGGTCTTTAACCGTGAGACGGCGAATGTCGCCGGCTTCACCTGCCGCAACGACGAGCTTCGCCGCACCGGTACCGCCGCCGTGAGCTATGCCAACTCCATGGTGCCCATGACCGTCGTGATTGGCTACGTCAACTATGCCATCGTCGCCGTGGCGGGCGGCATGCTCTGCATCAAGGGGCTCGCCGATGTGGGCGCACTTGCAAGCTACCTGGTCTTTGTGCGCCAGGCCGCCATGCCCATCAACCAGTTTACGCAGCTCGGCAACTTCTTGCTCAACGCGTTGGCCGGTGCCGAGCGCCTGTTTGCGGCTATGGACCTTGAGCCCGAGGTGGACGAGGGCTGCGTGGAGCTGGTGCAGACGGGCGATGCCGCGTGGGCGTGGAAAATTCCCGAGGGCCAGGGCGTGGGCGTCTACGGGCACCTGTATGACGTGGCAGCCGTTGATGAGTCGGGCTGCGCGGTGGCTGCCGACGGCACCGAGCTCACGTGCGGCTTGGTCCCGCTTGCCGGCGACGTGCGCTTCCATGCCGTGGACTTTTCCTACGTGCCGGGCGCCCGCGTGCTCACGGACCTCAACCTGTTTGCCAAGCCGGGGCAAAAGATTGCGTTTGTGGGCTCCACGGGCGCCGGCAAGACGACCATTACCAACCTCATCAACCGCTTCTACGAGGTCGATGACGGCGAGATCACGTACGACGGCATCGACGTCAAGCACATTGCCAAGGCCAGCCTGCGCGGGTCGCTCGGCATTGTGCTGCAGGACACGCACCTGTTTAGCGGCACCATTGCGCAGAACATCCGCTTTGGCAAGCTCGACGCGACCGACGAGGAGGTGCGCGCCGCTGCCGAGGCCGCCTGCGCCGACTCGTTTATCCGCCGCCTGCCGCGGGGCTACGACACACCGGTCACGGCCGACGGCGCCAACCTGTCGCAGGGTCAGCGTCAGCTGCTCGCCATCGCGCGCGTGGCCGTCGCCGATCCGCCGGTGCTCATCCTGGACGAGGCCACGAGCTCCATTGACACGCGTACCGAAAAGCTCATCGAGCGCGGTATGGACCGCATCATGCGCGGTCGCACCACGTTTATGATCGCGCACCGCCTGTCCACTGTCCGCGACGCCGACGCCATCATGGTCCTCGAACACGGCCGCATCATCGAGCGCGGCACGCACGAAGAGCTACTCGCCCAGCACGGCGAGTACTGGCAGCTGGCGCATGGCTTAAAAGAGCTGGATTAACCCGTTCGAGCACGATGCTTTGATCCCTCCGTGCCCCTCGCCTCAAACCATCACAACATTCGACGTTTTTTGCCAAAATCGGGAAAAGCATCGAATGTTGTGATGGTTTTTCTGCCACTCGACCGGGTGGAATCGCTTTCTTGCGCACGAAGGTGTGCGGACCCGTGGGCAGGGGAATAAGGTTGGTTATCCGACTCCATTGGAGGGCTCATGGACCTGCCGATCGTCCTGTCCCATAAGACTGCCTGGCTGTACCACAACGTGGCGCGCCCGTCCGAGCCGCTCTCGCGAGCAAGCAGCCTATACGATGAGGACTCGCTTGCTAACGAGGAGCCGTCCGCGAGCCTGCCCAAATTGGGACTCGATGCCAAGGGGCTGAGGGCTTCAACGGCAGTTGAGATCGTTACCGACTATCTGGTTTCGCTTGGTATTCCACGAGAAGAGCTCGATCATGTCGACACGCTCGTCAACTTCGATTTTGAGCGCTCGACGCCGGCTGGATTTAGGTGCCACGTGTTTGGAGCGCCGGTACCTCCAGGCCATCTTATCGAGGTGGCAGAGGGCCTTCTAGTGGTTGATGAGGCCATGTGCTTTGTCCAGGCGGGCTCGTGGATGAGCGAGTCCGAGCAGCTGGAATATGGCTACGAAATCTGTGCCCGATACCATTTGAATCATCTGTCGACAGGCGATTATATCGAGATGGGGCAGAGGTATACCGTTGCCGACTTGATTGCTTATTGCAATGAGAACCGATCTCGTCAGGGGGCTATACGCGCGGCCGCCGTGCTCAAGCGCGTGCACGATGGCGCGCGGTCGCCCATGGAGACGGCCACCGCAATCATGGTCGTCGCGAAGCGTTCTCAGGGCGGGCTAGGGTACACCAGGGTCGAGTTCAACCATCGGGTCGATGTTCCCAACGAGTTCAAATATCTCGCTAAGGCCGGGTATTTCGAGATCGACGTATATGCGCCTGCAAGCGGTACGGGGATTGAATACAACGGTTCGGACCATCTTGATAAACAGCGCAGCGCGTCGGATGCGGAGCGTATGACCGTGCTGAGCGCGCTGGGCTTTAGGATGATTGTTCTCACCGGGACTCAGTTTGCCCATCAGCTGCAATTGCACCGGGCGATGAATGCCATCGCGCTCGCTATGGGCCTTAAGTGCGACCGAAGCGAAGCGTTCCAGAAACGTCAAAACGACCTGCGAGAATTCGTGATTCGACACTGGGGCGGCGGCCTTTAGGGGCGTCCCTGTCCTTCTACGGGGTGCTGTGGGCAGGCAAACCATCACAACATTCGACGTTTTTCGCTAAAAACGAGAAAAGCATCGAATGTTGTGATGGCCTGTGCTGAGGATGGGCTTGGAAAGTCCGTTTTGCTCGAAGCGGCCTGTCCTGTCGTACGGGTGTCGGCGTGATTCTCTCGTGGGGTATTATGTTTTTTGAAGAATAAAACGCCGCGTGAGGGGAGGGCTGCGTGGGCGGGCACGTGCAACATGACGGCTTTGGCCGCGATATCAACTACCTGCGCATTGCCGTTACCGACAAGTGCAATTTCCGCTGCATTTACTGCATGCCGGCCGACGGCGTGGCGCCCCGCGCGCACGACGAGCTGCTCAGCGCTGAGGAAATCGCCCGCTTTGTGCGCCTAGTGGCGGGAGATGGCATTCGCCGCGTGCGCCTGACGGGT
>CALINZ010000343.1 GCA_938045085.1 uncultured Collinsella sp.
GACAGCAACAGGCCGCCCGAACCGGTGATGGCGCAGGTCATTTGGGCAGCCGGCAGCACGGTCGCAGCACCCTCGAACAGGTCGCGAGCACAGGCACGGACGTCGGTGTGGTGGCGCTGGTACTTGGCGTAGACGATCTGGTTGTCGTCGTTGAGCACAGCGAGCTTAACGGTGGTGGAGCCCACGTCGATGCCCAGGTGCAGGTTGCCACGAGCGTTCTCGGGGTTGAAGATCGCTCCTTCGGGGGCCTGGGCGGCGGTGGCGACTGCGGGCTCGGCGACGACGGACGTGGCTGCGTCGGCGGCAAGCGTCTCCCCCGCCGCATTCTTGGCCTCGGCAACCGCCTCGGCAACCTTCTCGGCAGCGGCAGTCGCGGCCTTCTGCGCGGCGTCCACCACGGCGGGCGCGGCCTCGCGTGCGGCAGCGACCATACGGTCCTTAATGCCCTCGACGAGTTTGCTCATTGTCTCTCCTCTTAGTTGTTGGACTCGACGGTTGCGGCGGTGTCGGCCGCGTCCTCGAGCTGCAAGTTCAATAGCTTCATGCCGTATTCCGGCACGTTGATATCGATAGGTTGGCCATACAGGTCACCGGGGCGCACAAAAGCGAGCACCGTCATAATGCGCGCCATGGCCTCGGGCGATTCGGTGAGCCCACGCTCAAACCAGCGCTGAATCATGCCGACCTCGGCACTCACGACGTAGGTGACGTAGTAGTCAAAGAACGTGCCCAGCGCCAGGCCCAAAATGCCCGTCTGTGCACGCGGCACCACAGCCTCACGTGCGGTGTCGATAATCCTTCTAATGAAGGCCTGGTCGCCGCCCGGACCCAGCAGCGCACCGATTAAGTCGCGGTTGGCCGCAAGATAACGCAGCAGCTCAACCGAACCGGGCGCCGGCTCGAGCTCATCGATGTTATGATAGAGATCGGGCAGCTGAGCTGCAGTGATGAGCTCAATGCGCTCACGAATCTCGGCCAGCAAGCCGTCCTCGATTTGATTGATAAAGTCGGGAATATCGCGGTAGTGCGAATAGAACGTGCGACGCGTAAGGCCAGCGCGCTCGGTGAGCGACGCGACATTAATGCGCGAAAGGTCGCCGCTTTCGGCAAGCTCGCTGGCAAGTGCCTGGCGAAGGGCACGCTGCGAGCGAAGGGACCGGCGATCGCATTTCTCGAGCTGGGACAAGCGTCCTCCTTGTTACTCAGCCTGTGCGCTATTGCACAGTGCGAGTATTATTGCACACCGTGTGTATCAACACGTAAAGGCAATATTTGGGATGTGACAAAGGGACAGTCCCTTTGTCACAACCCACCTGGCTTTTGGAGCGGCATTACCGATTGTCCAAAATGTCATTCGTGGGTAGAATAATGTCGGCGGCAGCCCAAGTTCTGCAAAGCTGGGCAGCGCCGTTGTTTGCATTAGGGGGTCAACGCCTTAGCGGCGGCGACCCCTTCTGTTGCGCTTCGAACGCTGCTTGAGTGCCTCGGAAAGGCCGACAAGCGCCGTGAAGAACGAGACCAAAGCGGTCAGAAGTCTCACGAAATCAATCAAATCGGTCATGGGCATCACCTCCCATCAGATGGAGGGCGTTGCCCGGCACATGGAACTGCCGCCAACAGTATCAATTCTATCAAAGCGCAGTTAGATATGCGAATGTTTGTTCGTATTTCAGAAGATCGGAGCTCGGGTACGGCGAAGGAACAGTTCCTTTGCCGTACCCGAGCTTGTCGCCGAACTGCCACCTACATTTTTCGAGTTATTCGGCCACGCTGCTAGTTCTGTATAAATGCACCGCCGGGATTATCTGAGGGTTTTTGTCCTTATTTGAGCGCATACATGCCCATTTGCGCACTTACGACACCGAATCAAACACCATTAGAGGTATGAATGTTCCCGAGAGGGCATCTTTAGCCATTTAACGACCTCCGACAGGCCGAATAACTCAAAATTTGTTGGTGGCGAAAGCGAGACAGTCCTATACGCCAAAAGCCGGCATCTCCCATGTGACAGAGGGGCTGTCCCTTTGTCACATTATTCGATGACGGTGCGGGAGTTTTGCTTGTGCATGGTGGCGAGCATGTGTTTGGGAACGGCGTGGACCATGCAACTGCCGATAGTCGCGCTCGCGGCGGCCTTGGCTGCATCGCTTGCGTTTTTGGTCGCGTAGCTGTGACGAAAACGATTGAGCATGGCGATATCGTTGCCGCCGTCGCCGTAGACCGCGACCTCATCCTCGGCAATACCGTAGTAGCCCGCCAGCCAGGCCACGCTCTCGCCCTTGTTGCACGCCACGTCCGTGATCTCGAACATCACCGGATCGAACGGCGCGTTGACCACGCGGTCCGATCGCTCGGCCAAATATGCTTTAAGGTCACGCTCCAGCTCGGGCGAGGTCACGCGGCAGTTGATCTTGCACACATCGTGGCGCAGGATGTCACCGATCGACTGGTCGAAATATTGCTCCTCGTGATACCCGCCACGTGCACGCATGCCACGCATCACGATACGCTTGATAGGGCTGTCCTTTTTAAAGCCCGCCTGATGCATCTCGAACGAGCCGCTCGAGAACATGCCATCGGGCGTGGAGCAATCAAAGCAAATGTCCGGAAACTCCTTGAGCAGTTCCTCGGTGATCTGCGGGTCAATGGTCCAGGTTTTGAGCACCTCGCCATGACTGTCGCGCACGATGGATCCATTGGAGCAGCAGGCGTCAAGCGCCAGGCCCGTAAAGCCATGCTCGCCGATCGGCAGCGTCGAGCGTCCGGTCGCGGGAACCACATGCAGGCCAGCTTCGGTCAGCTCGCGAATGGCACGGCGGATGGTCCCATCCGCCTCATGCAGGGCGTTCAGCAGCGTTCCGTCTAAGTCACTCGCAAACATCTTGATCATGGGCGTGCCTCTCCTTCGTCTGCACGATATTGTAGACGAAGGAGAG
>CALINZ010000344.1 GCA_938045085.1 uncultured Collinsella sp.
GTTTAGGAATTGCATAGCTAAAACGGTTTTCTGCATATATATGTCGTTTGTTCATGATTCAATTTGGATTCGATTATATTCAGCTCGCAATCATTCTTATTCATACATCCTCACCAATTGAGTATGGATATAGATTGTTTCTAAACGAGTTGGGCAGTTAGTTGCATGCCTTGGCAGCGTAAGAAGTAGGTAAAGATACCGTTCACGAGATACGTCCGTGCCACAGGTCGACTAAATTGAGACAATAGTGAATAGTGTTAGGCTACCGTCCCCTGTGGGGACTGAACGGACAGATGCATATGCCGAGCAAAATCGAAAAGAAGCAAGCCGCCGCAAAGCTGCGCAAACCGCCGCGCGACTTCTCATACACGCAAAACCGAGAGCTCAGCTGGCTACGCTTTGACAACCGCGTGCTCGACGAAGCCTTCGACGAAACCGTTCCGTTATTCGAGCGACTAAAGTTCGTCTCGATCTTCGAGTCCAACCTCGACGAGTTCCTTATGGTGCGCGTGGGCGGCCTGTCCGATCTGGCGGAGCTCAAAAAACAACCTGTCGACAACAAGAGCAATATGACCGCCTCCGAACAGGTCGATGCTGTCATGGCCGAAATGCCCGGGCTCCTTACCCGTTGGGAGTCCATCTTTAAGAGCATCGAGGGCAAGCTCGACACCTTGGGCGTTCACCGCGCCCACATCGATTCGCTTACGCCCGAGGAGCGCACCTTTGTAACCCGCTACTTCCAGGCCTACGTGTCGCTGGTCATCGATCCTCGCCACCCCTTCCCCAACCTGCGCAACGGCGCGCTCTATCTGGCCTGTGGTCTGGACGGCGCCACCGACGAGGAGAGCCTACTGGGCCTGATCGAGATTCCCGCCTCGATGAACCGCGTGGTCGAGATCCCCTCGCCCACCGGCACCTACTCCTACATCTTGCTCGAGGACGTCATCCTCGCCTGCCTGGACAGCTGCTTTGGCTCCTATAAGCCGCTGGATCGTGCGCTGATCCGCGTCACCCGCAACGCCGACATCGATCCGGACGGCGAGGGCGTCGAAGAGGAAGAGGACTACCGCCAGCACATGAAGCGCATTCTCAAGAAGCGCCTGCGCCTGCAGCCGGTAGTGCTCGCGGTCTCGGGGTCGCTCGAGAAGGCGACGCTCAAGACCATCCGCAAGGCGCTCGAGCTTTCGCGCCGCTCGGTCTTTACCTGCGATATCCCGCTCGACCTGGGCTACGTCTTTGGCATTGAGGGCAAGATTCCCGAGCACCTGCGCAACGAGCTCCTCTTTACGCCGTTTAAGCCGCAGCCCAACCCCACCATCGATATGACCCGCTCCATCCGCGAACAGGTGCTGCAGGGCGACAAGCTGCTCTTTTATCCCTACGAGGCCATGAACCCCTTCCTGGATCTGGTGCACGAGGCCGCCTACGACCCCGAGTGCATCTCGCTGCGCATCACACTCTACCGCGTGGCCAAGCAGAGCCGCCTGTGCGAGTCGCTGATCGATGCTGCCGAGAACGGCAAAGAGGTCACGGTGCTCATGGAACTTCGTGCCCGCTTTGACGAGCAGAACAACATCGAGTGGGCCGAGCGTCTGGAAGAGGCGGGCTGCACCGTCATCTATGGTTCCGAGGGCTTTAAATGCCACTCAAAGATCTGCCAGCTCACCTATCGCGAGGGCATGGCGCTCACCCGCCTCACGCTTTTGGGCACCGGCAACTTTAACGAGAAGACGGCCAAACTCTACAGCGACTTTATGCTCATGACAGCCCATCCCGGCATCGGTGAAGACGCCAACCTGTTCTTCCGCAATCTGTCGCTGGGCAACCTGCGCGGCGACTACCGCTTCCTGGGTGTGGCGCCCGTCGGACTGAAACCGCTCATCATGCGCGGGCTTGACCGCGAGATTCAGCGCGCCCTTGCCGGCGAGCCCGCCCGCGTGTTCTTTAAGCTCAACTCGCTGACCGACCGCGAGGTCATCGACAAGATCGCCGAGGCATCGTGTGCCGGCGTGCGCGTAGACATGATCATCCGCGGCATCTCGTGCCTCAAGCCCGGTATTCCGGGCAAGACCGAGAACGTGCATGTCCGCTCCATCGTCGGACGCTTTTTGGAGCACGCGCGCGTCTATGCTTTCGGCGTGGACTCGGACATGATTTACCTGAGCTCGGCAGACATGATGACGCGCAACACCGAGCACCGCGTGGAGATCGCCTTCCCCGTGCTCGACCCCACCTGCCGCGCCCTAGTGCACGAGTATATGGGCATGCAGCTGCGGGACAACGTGAAGGCCCGCAGCCTCACGAGCGACGGCACCTGGGTTCCCGTGGAGTGTGCAGAGGGTGAGAAACCCTTCAACTCGCAGGAAGCTCTACTGGAGCGTGCCTATCGCAACGCCGAGGCCGCCGCGCAGCAGCGTGCGCAGGAGAAGGAACGTGTGGCCGAGGAGGCCATTCAGGCCGAGGTTGAACACGGGGCAGCTGCCAAACCGGAAGCGGTTGCAGCTCCCCCGGTGAATGAGCCCGAGGTTGCCGCAGAGACCGCCGTGGAGAAAGCGCCCAAGGTTCAGAAGGTCCAGGCGACCGTCATTGAGCCCGAGCCTGCACCTGCACCTCAGCCCGAGCCGCAGGTCACCAAGCCCGCACCCGAGACAAGCGCCCGTCGCGATAAGCCCGCCGGCAAGACCAAGGCCATCGAGCGCCATCGCCCCGGCCGCGTGCGCATGGGCCTGGGCCTGATTGGCCTAGGTCTTAAGACGCTCATTACCGGCAAGACGAAATAGTCGTTTGTAGAAGCAGTTTGTAGAAGCGCCCCGCATTTGAGGAAAGCCTCGGATGCGGGGCGCTTTTCCCTGCTACCATGGTGCGAGCAACAACGCGAATGACAGGCAGGAATATGAAGCTCACTATAGAATCGATGACCTACGGCGCCGACGGGCT
>CALINZ010000345.1 GCA_938045085.1 uncultured Collinsella sp.
CGGGAATCCGCCCCCGCGCACAGAAGGGGATTCCTTTTGTGTAGGCTTTGCGGAAATGTGCCAATTTTGGGATACGCCCGGCGGCGTGGTCTGTTGACGGCACAGCTAACGGCACGTATCCTATCGAACTGCGTGTTTCGTAGGGGGATGCTGACCCCTCGATTCAAGCCGTTGCACTTTACAGAAAGCTGGAATCATTCGAGAAGGAGTACGCTTTGCCTACTATTAACCAGCTGGTTCGCCAGGGCCGTCGTTCCGTGCCCAAGAAGTCCAAGAACGCTGCTCTGCAGCACAACTCCCAGAAGCGCGGCGTGTGCACCCGCGTCTTCACCACGAGCCCCAAGAAGCCGAACTCGGCTCTTCGTAAGGTTGCCCGTGTTCGCCTTGTCAACGGCATCGAAGTTACTGCTTACATCCCGGGTGAGGGCCACAACCTGCAGGAGCACTCCATCGTGCTCGTCCGCGGCGGTCGTGTCCGTGACCTCCCTGGTGTCCGTTATCACGTCATCCGTGGCGCCTACGACGCTGCTCCGGTCCAGAACCGTATGCAGGCCCGTTCCAAGTACGGTGCTAAGCGCCCCAAGGCCAAATAAGCCAGATAACGTTTTGATACTTTCGCCGTGTGCCGCCTAAGCGCCGCACGGTAGACACTTAAGGAGATTTCACATGCCGCGTCGTGCAGCAGCTAATCGTCGTGAGGTTCAGCCTGACGCCGTTTACAACAACCGCCTGGTGACTCAGCTCATCAACAAGGTCCTTCTTGACGGCAAGAAGGCCACCGCTGAGCGCATCGTTTACACCGCTTTCGAGATCGTTGCCGAGAAGTCCGAGGGTGGCGACGCTCTCGCTACCTTCAAGAAGGCTATGGACAACGTCAAGCCCACGCTCGAGGTTAAGCCCAAGCGTGTCGGTGGCGCTACCTATCAGGTCCCGATGGAGGTCAACTCCCGTCGTTCCACCGCTCTGGGTATCCGCTGGATCGTCAACTTCTCCCGCGCTCGCAAGGAGAAGACCATGGCCGAGCGTCTCGCCAACGAGATCCTCGACGCTTCCAACGGCCTGGGCGCTTCCGTCAAGAAGCGTGAGGACGTCTTCAAGATGGCCGAGGCCAACCGCGCGTTCTCTCACTATCGTTGGTAAGTTAAGGTAAGGAACTAACATGGCTAAGCCTAAGTACAAGCTTTCCGATACCCGTAACATCGGCATCATGGCTCACATCGATGCCGGTAAGACCACCACGACCGAGCGTATTCTTTACTACACCGGTAAGACCCACAAGATCGGTGAGGTCCATGAGGGCGCTGCCACCATGGACTGGATGGTTCAGGAGCAGGAGCGCGGCGTAACCATTACCTCCGCTGCTACCACCTGCTTCTGGAACAAGGACGGTAAGGACTACCGCATCCAGATCATCGACACCCCGGGCCACGTTGACTTCACCGCCGAGGTCGAGCGCTGCCTGCGCGTCCTCGATGGTGCTGTCGCCGTCTTCGACGCCGTTGCCGGCGTTCAGCCCCAGTCTGAGACCGTTTGGCGTCAGGCTTCTACCTTCAACGTCCCCCGTATCGCCTTCATCAACAAGTATGACCGCGTGGGCGCTGACTTCTTCAACGCTATCGAGACTATGAAGGATCGTCTCGACGCCAACGCCGTGGCCGCTCAGGTCCCGATGGGCGCCGAGGACAACTTCTGGGGCGTCATCGACCTGGTCACCATGACCGCATGGGACTTCAAGGCCGACGAGAAGGGTATGACCTACCCCGAGCCGATGGACGAGATCCCGGCTGAGTTCGCCGACATCGCTGCCACCAAGCGCGAGGAGCTCCTTGACGCTGCTGCCAGCTTTGACGACGAGCTCATGGAGAAGATCCTCATGGAGGAGGACTTCACCGTCGAGGAGCTCAAGGCCGCTCTGCGCAAGGGCGTTCTGGCCAACGAGCTCAACCTCGTCTTCGTGGGCTCCGCCTACAAGAACAAGGGCGTTCAGGAGCTGCTCGACGCTGTCGTCGACTACCTGCCCAGCCCGCTCGACGTTGAGG